>JAVBSE010000172.1:0-6837 GCA_031547315.1 Opitutales bacterium | reverse complement strand
AGCCCAAATATCCGGCCTCTACAGGGAAAGGCGGACGCAAACGAGGCTCACCTCTAAAGCCTTCAAGCGAGGCAATAAGCGCAGTTTCCTCTCCGCAAACAAATGCGCCTGCGCCCCTAAAAATTTGAATATCAAAGCCAGATTCAAGCGGCAAAAATTTTCTTTGGCGCAAAGTTTCTAAAGCGCACTCTAAAACTGCAACTGCATGAGCATATTCTTCGCGAATATAAATAAGACCCGCATTTGCAGATGTTGCAAGCGCCGCAATCATCATACCCTCTAAAACTCTGAAAGGAAAAGATTCCAGAAGCATTCTGTCCATAAAGGCACCAGGGTCGCCCTCATCTGCATTGCAGACTAAATATTTTTTTTCTGATGCTTTAGAATTTGCAAGCATAGTCCATTTTTTAAACGTAGGAAAACCTCCGCCGCCCCTGCCCCTTAGTCCTGAAATTTCTATTTCTGAAATTATTTGCGAAGCATCCAAATTTTTTGATTTCTCAAAGGCTTCAAAACCGCCTAGACTTAAATATTGGTCAAAATCTAAAGGAGAAAGTTCTCCGGCAAATTCTGTTGCAATGCGCTTTTGACCGGAAGAATAAGCACCCGCAGACACGCTGTCAGAAAGGCAAGCGCAAGACTTTGGCGTATAAATTGAATCTACAACCTTGCCCAGCTTAGACTTAAATTTACGCATGGCGCCCTGCACAGAAAAGTGAGCCGCCATCATCCCGGAAACTTGAAAATCTTTTATTCCGCCATAATCAAAAAGCATTCCTTCAGAACTTAAAATCTGAACCAAAGGCGTTCTAAAAGACATTCCCGTACAAGAGACTTTCTTTAATTTTGCGGCATAATTATTTTTTGAAATTTCTTTTTTTATCCTAGAATAAATTTCGGCAGATCCGCCTGCCGAGCAGCTTGAACAAAGGCACATTCTAATTTCGCCCTCACAATTTTCATCTAAAACTTCATCAAGGTCTGACTGTGAATTTGCAGACTTTAAAAAATTTTCCAAGAGCAAAGAAACATCCTTAGGGTCTATCCATCCAAAAACTTTATTTTCAATCAAAACAGCAGGCGCCATCATGCAGCAGCCTAAACACGCAACTTTTGAAAGCGTAAAAATGCCGTCTTCATCTGTGTCAGAATTTTCAGAAAGCTTTAAATGTCGCCTGAAAGCCTCATAAACATCTTCAGCACCTTTTACGTGACAAGCTGCGCCTATACAGACTTTAATCTCGTATTTGCCTGCGGGCACAAATCTGAATGCTGAATAAAACGACGCAACTGACAAAATATCTTCAAGCAAAATTCCTGTTTTTTCCGACAAAATTTCAAGCTCTTTTGCAGGCAAATATTTATGCTTTTTTTGTATACTGCTAAGCGCAGGCAAAAGAAGATTTCTGCCAATGTTTTTAAAGTCAGGACTGTCGTTTTTATTTTCCACTTTCAGAATTTAAAATTTTAAATGAATATAAATATGCACCAACTCTCACAATAATTTTAGAAGAAGACGCCGCAATAGAAGCATAAGAGGCTTCATCAAATTTATAAATTGGCTTAGTTAAATCTATGTCAGAATTAGGTTTTATTGCAAACATTGCGCCTGCATTGTTTTGTGCAATTATGAGCCCTCCTAAATTGATTGCAGAAGCATAGAAGCCATCATCGCAGTCGTACTCTTTAATCAATTCTCCGTTTTTTGCATTGACTCTAGAAACAGTACCGCCGCTGGAAAACAAATAAAGCTCCTCATTCACATACAAACAAGATGCAACGCTCGGCAAAATAAGAGCATCGTTCTGCCACAAAATTTTGCCCTCTTTTAAATCTACTGCCAAAGCTACAGAGCCATCGCTTGCACCAAAAATTTTGCCATCTCCATAAGACAAAGATGTTGCTACCTCTCCGCCAAAACAAGGCAGACTCCAAAGTTTAGCGCCATCAGATAAATCAAAAGCCTCTATTCCTCCGCAAGAAGATACGCAAAGCACCCTGCGTTCACCATCAAGCGCCAAAGTGGGCGTAGACCAAGAAGCGTCTGTTGCGCCTTCATATTTCCAGATTTCTTGCCCTGTTGCAGAATCTAAAACATAAAGCACTTTTGTTTTTTCCAAATACATTTGCACAACAAGCTCTTTGCCGCAAACAAGAAGCGAGCTTGCGTAAGAGTACAAAATTTCCGGCATTCCAAAATTCTTCACATAAAGAATTTTACCCTCATAGTCTGTGCAAAGCAGTTCGCCTGTCGGAAATATTGCATAAGCGCGCCTGCCATCTGTTGACATTGTGGATGGAGCAGGTCCGCTTTGCTCATCATAATTAGATTTTGCAGGCGTTTTAAGGTCTGCCCTCCAAAGCATTTTTCCATCCAAAGCAGAGTAGCAAAAAGTACTGCGCACAGAATCGTCCGCCCCTGAAAAGAAAATTTTGTCTCCAAATAGAAGCGGCGAATTATAAGCCTGCAAAGGAATTTCAGTCTTCCATTCTAATTCCAATTTTGCATCTTTATCTAAAGCAAAACTTCTTGCAATGCCATCATTTCTAGAGCCTCTTAACGATGTCCAGTTTGCATCAAGCTCTTCCAAACTTGCATAAGAAGCTTCTAAAATTTTTGGCAAAGATTTTTTTGGCAGCATCAAATTTACAAACAGCGCAAGCACTAAAAGCAGAACAGCGCCAAGTAAGATTCTTCTGAATTTCTTTGCAGTTAAATTTTTACTTTTAAGAGAATCTTTATCAGGAATTTCCAATTTTTTTTGAGCAGTCTGTGAGTACAAAGCAAGCGAAGATAAAAATACAGCCAAACCTAAAAAAATTAAAACAGAACCTGTCTGAGCCTGCGCCTTATCTACAAAATACGCACGCCTATAAACTAATTCAAGTGACGCAAATTCTTTCTTTAAAATTTCATTTTCAGGCGTTTGGGTAATCTGCAAACGCATAGCATCCAACGCCGGCTCTGCATTTGCCAGTGCCGTATAAGAACGCAAAAAATCTGCCAGCATTAATGTAAGCACAACAAGAGTAAAAAATGCAGAAATCACTGCGACTTTTTTTGCAAACTCATTCCAAAAATTTTTCATCTTAATCACTATTTTTTATTTAAGCGCCTCATCTGATCAGGGCAAGCCTCATAACAGCGCCCGCAGCATAAACAGTTAGACATATCGACAGTATAAACAGTATTTTCGCGCCTTTTAAGAGAACGCAAAATTTCTAAAATTACAAAAAATGCAATCAAAGCCCCGCCCAAAGCAAGCCCAAAGCGCAGTTTAAATTCTGCTTCATCTGCCAAAATTTTAAGCTGCTCCACACTTGTTTTTGAGGCAAAAAAACCTTCCGTATAATCGTTTTGCACGCCCGATACAACCTGAGCATACAAAGACACTGTAGGATGAATTTCTGTAATGTATGCAGAAAAACTCCACGCAGCAAAAGCTGTAATTACCATGGCAAAAGGCGCAAATAAAAGTATGTTTCTTATGCGTTTTTTTGCAACTTCGGGCGTCTCAAAAAATCTGCCTGTTTGAGGAGCAAGTATTGCGTCGTTGGGACAAGAGTTTTCACAAAGCCTGCAATTGACGCATTCTGACGGAGCAATCAAAACGCTGCGTTTTGAAAGCAAAGAAACATTCTTTAATATAACTGAATAAGGACACAAATATTTGCAGTAAGGGCGAGATACAAATACTGAAAGCAAAAGCATAAACCCAGAAAAAAATGCAATCATAAAAGGCGCAGCCCTTCTAAAAATTGGGGCAAAAGGATCATAATTGCAAAGCAAAAAAGGCCCGCCTACCATGGCAACCACGCCGGCAAAAACTAAAATAAAATAAGGCAAAAGTTTTAAAACAGAATTTAAAGTTCCGGGAATCTTTACAGATTTTAAATTCACAACTTCCTGCAATGCGCCAAGCGGACAAGCGCCCCCACAAAAAATGCGCCCAAAAAACATTGCTGCCAAAATTGGCAAAGTAAAAATCACAAAATAAACAAAAGGATAATAGGCGTTTGCGTCTAAAACAGACAGCAATGTATTCTGTGTCAGCCCCACAGGGCAAGGGCACGCCATCCAATAAAATCCCAAACTTGCCACAGAAAGCAAACTTGCAAAATAAAGCAGCTTTCTGGAACGCAATTTATAAAGCGCAAAAAATACAAAAAACATTAAGAATAAGTACGCCAAAACCTTGAGCCAATCATTTGAAAAAACATAAGTTTCAAGCCCCATTGAAGGATACTCATATCCACCGGAAAACTCTGGTTTAGGAAAGCGCGCCTGTGCAAATATTTTAAGCATAAATTAAAATACCTGCTTTTTAAAAATATAAGGCTTAGAGCCATCTACACGCACAAAAGCGTCTGATGGACAAACTTTAGAAATGGCGCACTCATTGCAATTTAAACACAAATCCCGCTTAACTTGAAGTATAAGAGAGCCGTTTCCAAAAGCATCGCAGCCCTTTGAACACTTGCCGCAGGCAGTACACAAATCTTCATCTATGACATATTCAAAATATGGCTCTTCAACAAATTTGCGCTTAAGCGCATCTCTTGGACAAAGCAAATTTTCAGAAGCTGTATCTAACTCTAGACGGCCTTCTCTGTAGTAGCCGCTGCAAAAATCGCAATAGCCGCAAGAGGCATATTGATGCACACACTTTACTGCTGAAATTGGCTTAATGCATTCAGTTTCGCAGCGTCTGCATTTAATACATTTGGAAGGATCTATCTGCCAAAAAGTTTCGCCCTGCTTGGTCCAAGCAGATAGCCCCGTTGCCCCTAAAGCACCTGCCACAATAAGCCTTAGAGCGTTTCTTCTGTTGATAGGATTTTCGCTCATATTTTTATTTCCTTACGATTTTCTCCATCAAAAAATTTAAGTTCAGATTTTTTTTCATCGAAAGAAATTTCATATCTTTCCCAATCTTTTTCAATTTTTAAAGTGCGCAAAGCCCTGCCCGATGCTTCAAAAATTCTTAACTCAAACGCACCTTTTTCCATAAGCGCAAATGAGCCTAAACCCAAGCATACAAAAGCCATGGGGTTGCAACATCCGCGCAGTTCAAATTCTTTTTGCGGCTTCCAAGAAGCAATAAATTTGCCTGTTTTTACATCTAAATTTTCCAGCCTGTGCTTACCTGTATTTGCCACCCAAAGCTCTCCTTCAGGAGAAATATCCAAAGGAAATTTGTCGCAAGGAATTGCAAATTTGTCTTCGCCTTGGCTTTCCCAAATTAGCTCTCCTTTTTTAGAAAAACAGTAAATGCGCTTTTTGTAGGCATCAGAAACAAAAATTTTATCTTCAAAAATTTTGAAAAATGTAGGATGAATATCCAAAGGCAAATTAAAATCTTTCAAGCTTAAGTTTGAAGCCGAAAGTTCTTTTGGCGTTTGCGCAAACACAGACAATCTTAAAGCCATAAGCCCCGAGATTAAAACTTTTAAGATTTTTCGTCTGCTGTAATTAGGATTTTTCATACGCACAGTTCTATTTATTTGCCTTTCTTATGTCAAGACAAGCAAGCTCTTTTGAGTCTCTTAAAATAAGCAAGCCTTCCGAAAACGCCATTGGCGCCCAAGAGTCTGCACCTTCAAAAAATTTCTTTGAGGAAAGAGGCAAAAATACATCATTTTCAAAGTTCAAAACATAGAGTTTGCCTTCGTCATCCAATACAAAAAATTTGTCATTTATAATCATGTAAGGACCAAGTCCAAACCTGCAAGCCCTGTCGCTGGAAACAATAAATTCCAAATCTTTAGAAGTATCGTAAGAGGCAAGCAAGGCATTTAGTGCGCCTGCGTCTTTGGGAAGTATAGTAAAGAGTCTGTTTTTGTAAACCAGCGGAGTTTGCTGCTCGCAAGAAGCGCCCTGCTTTGGTTTCCAAGTTTTTAAAATTTTTGCAGACCATTTTTCTTCTGATTTTTCCAAAGTTAAAATTGCTCCGCCTGCTCCATAACCAGCTGTTAAAAAGATTTTATTTTCTGCAAATTTTACAGGCGAAGGCGCAAATACATTTGGCTTCCACTGCGTATTTTTCCACAAAAGTTTGCCCCTGTCGGCACCCTCTGCGGAAACTCCAAAAACACCTCCGATTGCGCAATATAAAAACTGCTTCTTGCCCAAAACTTCAAAAACCATTGCAGAAGAATGCGACATCTTTACTCCGTCCAAATTTTGCACAGACCAATTTTCTTTGCCTGTTTTTAAATCTAAACCTACAAGCAATTTCTCTTTGCCGGCCGGCGCCAAAATGAGCTCTGCCCCGTCAATCAAAGGACACTGCCCGCAGTACCACTGAGGGACTTCTGAGCCAAACTCTCTTGGCATATCTTTTGCCCACAAAAAATTTCCGCTTAATGCGTCAACTGCCATCACCTGCCCCATAGGGCCTATAGAAACCACAACATCATCCGCCACTGCAGATGTAGTTCTGGATTTTCCATGATTTCTGCGCACTTTTACAGAGTACCACCTGCGCCAAAGTTCTCTGCCGTCAGACAATGAAAAACAACGCAGAGAGTCTGCCTCAAGTTCCTCATCATAATCTAAAATATAAACTCTGTTTTTGTAAATTACAGGCGCAGAATAGCCTTCACCCAAAGCAATACGCCAAAGCACTTTGGCATTTTCAAGATTGTAATCTAAGTCAAGACTTGTGCTTGCTATATTGTCTTTTTGAGCGCCTCTGAAATTTGCCCAGTCAGGAAATTTTGCACTTTTTTCATCTTCAGAAAGTTCTGAAAATTTTTTGAAAAATTCTCCAATTTTTACAGCTTCTGAAACAATTTTTCTGTCGCCTGCGCCATCTCTTCCTGCAATTGCAGGTT
>JAVBSE010000073.1:0-9097 GCA_031547315.1 Opitutales bacterium | reverse complement strand
TGGGAAATAATCTAAAACTATGCTTATTGACTCATCAATATCCAGTTCTTTTTCTGAGGCTGTTTGGGCTTTGAATTCAGGCAGAAATTTCAATTTTTCTGAAAATTTTTGTGCAAGTTGCGCAGGGTCCTCGTCTGAATTTTCTTTGTAAAAAAGTGAAAAATAAAGGCAGGTACTTTGTCCAAATTTTTCTAGCGCAGTTTCATGCTCTGTAATAAGACTGTCGCTGACAGGCAAAATATCTGCAGCGCTTTCTCTGAATTTTGTGCTTTTAATCTGCCAAAAACAAAGTCCCAAAATTAGCAAAAGCAAAAATCCTGAGAGTTTGAAATTTTTAAAAATAAAATTATGCAAAAATTTAAGCATCTTTTTTTATAGAAATTATTTTGCGTAAAAATTTTGGAAAAAACACCCTCATTACACTTAATTTTGTGTTCATCAAAGAAATTAAAAGAGTGTCTTTAAAAGGCTTGTAGTGCGAATTTGCAGTGCTTTCTTCAGTGTAAATTGTTGGAATGGGCAGAGCAATAATTGTGTATCCTGCCCAGATTGTTTTGACTAAGAGTTCTGCCTCGTAAGCGTATCTGCTGCAAGAAAGTTTAAGCCTTTTTACAAGCGCTAGGGGGTAAAGCCTATAGCCGCACTGCGTGTCGCCAAGAGGCATTTTTGTTTCAAATTTGAACCAAAAGTTTGAAAATTTGTTCATAAACTTTCGCTTAGGCGGAATTTCAGGAGAGGAAAAATCTCTGACACCTGCTATGACGCTTTCAGGATTTTCTTTTGAAAGTTTGAGAAATTCAGGAATAATTTGAGGGTCGTGCTGATTGTCGGCATCTAGCGTAATTGCATGGCTAAAGCCTTGTTTTAGAGCCTCCTCAAAGCCCTTTTGCAGGGCTTTTGCTTTGCCGGAGTTTTTTGAAAGCCTAAGAACCTGCGCTGTTTGGGCTTTCACAGGCACATCAGAGCCATCGTCCACAACAATTGTATGAAGCCCTTTCGGAATCTTTTTTAGGACTTCGCTAAGGCTTTCATTATGATTATAGCAGGGGATGATTATACAGGTTTTCACTGACAAAACTTTTAAAACACAAAGAATTTATGGGACAATTTAAAATTGACAATACAAATCACAATTATTCTACTTTAATGCTTATTGTTAAATTTCGGGACACAACATATTATGTTAGCTACAAAAGAGAACCTAGAGCGCAGAAGAAATATTTGCAACACTCTAAAAAATAAACTTATAGAAAATCTTGATATACCTTACAAAGCTGCGGACTTAAGAGACGACGTTTCTTTAATTGGCGCAGGGCTTGGTTTTGACTCCCTTGATATTCTAGAGGTGGTTTTGTGTGTGGAAAACAATTTTGGGGTAAAAGTCCCTGAACTTAGCACGCCAATTTTAAGGTCTTTTAACACAGTTGTAGACTATATTATTACAGAGCAGGATAAAAAATGCGCGAACTAATTTTAAAAAATAAGTGGGCTCAGGCAGGCGCAAGTTTTGCTCAAATAAATGGCGCAGAAGCTGTAAGCAAAGTAAATTCATTTGATGTGGAATATGACGCAATGCGTCAGAAAATTGCCTTTGCAGACTTTTCTTTTTGCAAGCGTTACGAATTTTCTGAAAGCGAAGGTTTGGAGTTTTTAGATAAAATTCTTGCTGAAAATATCCAGAAATTGCGCTATGGCAAAATTTGCGACACATTTTTGGCAGAGGAAAACGGCTCTGTTGCTGCAGAGTGTTTTGTTGCAAATATTGATGACAAAATTTATCTTATTGCAGAGTCTATTGCGCCAGATTCTTATTTGGATTCTGTATTTTTGCAGGGCGAGGCTGATGCAAAAGACATTAGTGCTGATACAGTTTTGCTTTCTGTTGACGGGCCTGAGGCTTGGAAAGTTGCAAGAGACATTTGCGGGCAAGATGCTTTAAATTTGTCTTATCTTTCAATAGAAACTTATAGTTTTGAGGGCGAAAACATTTGCCTTATGAGAAATGGCAAAACCGGAGAATTTGGCTATCAATTCTTGGCGCCAAAATCTGTGGCAGAAAAACTTTTTGATGCAATTTCAGTATCTGTACTTTCTTATGGAGGGGCATTGTGCGGCACAGAGTCTTATTTTAATGCAAGGCTTGAGGGCAACTTTTTCAATGTTTATGCAGAAGGTGCGCAGGTAAAAAATCCTTTGGCTTTAGGGCTTCAGTGGATGATTGATATTGAAAAAGAAAGTTTCATTGGCTCTGAAAATATTTTTAAAATGCGTGAAAATCCTTTAAATACAGCACTTGTGGGCTTAAAGGCTAATAGCCCTGAAAAAACTTTTCAGCTTTGCGAGAGCATTTATAACGAGGGCGCAAAAGTTGCAAGTATTGTTGCGCATGGCTATTCTAAGATTTTAAATTCTGCAATTGCGCTTGCAATTTTTGATTCAGAATTTGGTTTGGCAGGCTTTGAATATTCGTCTCAAGCAGGCGGAAAGCTCGATGTATCGACAATTTCAATGCCTCCTATTGTCGCAAAAAGTCTTATAACAGGGATTGATTCTTAATGATTTTTGCAGGCAAAGTTGCAATAGTAACAGGCGGCTCTAGAGGTATAGGCAGGGCTATTGTAGAGGCTTTTTGCGCACAGGGCGCAAAGGTTTATTTTACTTACAAATCTAATGAAGATTTAGCTAAAGAACTTGCGGCAAAAACAGGGGCGCTTGCGCTAAAATGCAATCAAGAAAACCCTGCAGAAATTGAAGAAGTTTCAGACAAAATTTTTGCCAATGAAGGCAAAATAGACATACTTGTAAACAATGCGGGAATTACAAAAGACGCAATGTCTTTAATGATGCCTGAGGCCGATTGGAGCGCAGTAATAAACACCAACTTAAATGCAGCGTTTTTTTGGTCTAAGAATGTGGCAAAAAAAATGTACACTCAGCGCAGTGGTAGTATTATTTTTATTTCTTCTGTAAGCGGGCTTATAGGGATTTCGGGTCAGGCAAATTACTCTGCATCAAAGGCGGGAATGCTTGCTTTATCAAGAACTTTTGCTGCAGAGCTTGGCGCAAAAGGCATTAGGGTAAATTCAATTTGTCCGGGCTTTATTGATACTGATATGACATCAAAATTACCCAAAGATTTTGTCAGAAATCAGAAAGAGCGTATAAGCCTAAAGCGCTTTGGAAAGCCGGAAGAAATTGCAAATGTCGCCTTATTTTTGGCGTCAGATGCCGCAGCTTATATAACAGGGCAAAACATTGTTGCAGACGGCGGACTAAGCTCTGTTATTTAATTTATTTTGCAGCGTTTTCTGCAGATGCCAAAACTAAAATGCCCTTTGCAATAGGGGTTCTGCCAGACCTTGCTTCCACTTCAAATTGGCATAAGCCTTGAAAGTCTTTTAAAAGGTGCGCATTAAAAGTTAAGGTTTCTTTTGCTCTGGCGATGTTTAAATATTTGATGTTAGAGCTGGCCAAATAAAATAACTTTCCAACATTTTCTGCATTACCTGCGTCTTTTTCTGAAAGCGAAATTAAAAGCCCCGCAGTTTGCGCCATGGCTTCGCAAGTCAGCACCCCAGGCATTATAGGGTTATTTGGAAAATGGCCTGCAAAAAAAGGCAAATTTTCATCTAAAAAAAGTTCAGTTTCTATTTCAGATTTTGCTTTATATTTTGTGACACAGTCCACCATCAAAAAAGGTTCTCTGTGTGGGAGCATTTCTTTGATTTTATCTTTTCCTATAATCATGTTTTGCAAATTTTTAGTGTTTTATTTCTTTTAGGCGGCGCAAGTCTTTTGATATATTTCTATGTGCTGTATTGGCAAGATAGTCTTCATCTTTGAAGTTTTGAGGCAAAAGCGCTTCTTGAAAATTGATGTGAAAATAGTCTGTGCGAAGGGGAATTATGCTGTTTTTGTTTTTTGTAAGCAGTGTGCCTTCATGCAGAATACTTATGCAGACAAGTTTGATATTGTTGGCGTAGGCAATTTTAAATGCCAAGTTTTTAAAGTCGCCCAGCTTGCCGCTTTTGCTTCTGGTGCCTTCAGGGAATATTATTATAGATTTGTTTTTATCTATAAGTTTTTGGCATTCGTCTTTTGCTTTTTTTAAAGACTCAAAAGAATCTTTATCAACGCTTACAAAGTCTAAAAATCTTACAAAAATCCAGAGCGCAAAAAACTTGGAATATAGGCTTTTAAATACAATTGCAGTGTTAGACAAAACAGTTAAAAGCAAAAGCGGATCCATTAAAGACCCATGATTTGCAACAAAAATTGCAGGTTCTTTGGGGATGAATTCAAGCCCTGTAATTTTTAGCCTTAGCGTGCCAAAAATCTGCATGGTAAACATTGTTATTCTAAGGCAAATTTGCATACATTTTGAAATGCATTTTTGCTTAAAATTAGGAAACATAAAAAGAGAAATATGAGCAAGGCATACAAATAAAAACAGGCAGATATTCATCAAAAAATACACAAAGTAGCATAGAAGCGACTGAGGCAATCTGATTATTTTTATTGTTAGCTCTTTTAATTTCATTTAAGGCAAGAAGACTTCAAAATTACGTTTAAGTTTTCAAGAACAATTTTGGAATATGCAAAATATTATTCTAAAGTCTGCTCAAGCTCTTTTTCTTCTAAACTCCAAGTTCTTTTGTAGTATTTAAGCATGAGCCTGTGAATTGCAGTTAGAATCAAAATAAGGCAAATGCCTGCAAAAATGCCTTCATAAGCAGAATTTTTAAGACTTGCGCTAATAATATTCACGCCCAAAGCAATAGGGCCTTGCACAAGAAGTGTCATAATAAGATACATTGAAAGAGGAGTTTTTATTCCTGTAAGAATAAAATTTTGCAAAAAATATGGAACTCCCGGGATTGCCCTTATGAAAAAATTTGCGTGATAATTTGCAGTCAAACAGTCTGATTTAATTTTAAATTTGCATAAAATTTTATCATTCCAATTTGAAGGCAGAAAAGCTTTTGCTGCAAAAAAACCCAAAAGAGAGCTGAATAATAAGCCTATAAGGCACAAACCCCAAGCTTGCCCAAGACCAAAAGCTGTTGCAGAAAAAAAATAGCACCAAGAAACAGGAAATCCGAAAGCGCAAAAAATACTCATAATAAAAAGAAAGTAAAACGGATTGGCATTCGCCTCTGCAAATGCCTGCACCTGAGCATACAAATTCTGCCAGCCCCAGAAAATTTGAAAGAGCGCAATCAGCAGAATCAAGCTAAGAAGCTTTAGAATATTTTTTAGCATTATCTAAATTTTGTATATTTTAATTCTTTTGCAAGGCATTATTCTTGCAAATGCCCTCAGATTCTTTGATTTTATTTGGTTTTTAATTTAAAACCAAGCTTGAACAAAGAAAACACAAATGTTTCCGAAATTTTATCTGCAGGCGAAAAACAACTTGCAGAGGGCAAAATATTGCCTTTATTTTTCCGCTTTGCTGTTCCCGGGGTTTTGGGTTTTATATTTTTAGGCCTGCAGGTTTTGGTAGATGGCGTAATGCTGGGGCGTTTTGTTGGCGCAAATGCGCTTGCAAGCGTTACAATTGTTTACCCCGCTTATGGCTTAATGATTGCAAGCAGCATAGTAATAAACGTTGGCTGCCAATGCCAGCTTGGCATAAAGCTTGGCGAAAGAAAATTCAAAGAGGCAAATAATATATTTTTTAGCGCCTTTATTTTAATGCTTTTAATGATAATTATTTGGACTTTGCCAAATTTCTTATTTTCAGAAAAAATAGCGTATCTGCTTGGCGCAAACGATATTCTTATAAAAGATGCGTCTGATTATTTAAGAATACTTTCGCTCTCAAGCATAGCGTCTTTAGTTTACTTTTGTAATGGTTCTTTAAGAGCGCAAGGCAGGCCATATTATGCGTTTATTGCCATGACATCTATGGTCATTTCAAATGCTGTTTTGGACTATATTTTTATTTGTGAATTTTCTTGGGGCGTAAAAGGCGCAGCCTTTGCCACAATACTTTCAGGGGTGATAGGGCTTGCAATAGCCCTTCCTCCTTTTTTGCTGCGCAGTTCAAAAATAAGTTTATGGCAGGGAAGTTTTGTTAAAAACTTTGCCTTGCGCGTTTTGTACAATGGCTCGCCGGATGGTTTGTCAGAATTTTCAATACATATAGCTACGTTTTTATTCAACATAAGCCTTATGAAATATATTGGCGAACAAGGCGTTGCGGCCTTTGCCGCAATTGCCTATCTTGCATTCTTGGTTTTTGCATTTTTCATAGGCCTTGCAGATGCCTCAAGAAGCATTATAAGCTTTAACTACGGACAAAAAAGCTATGACAGAGTTTTGTCTGTTCTTACTTTGGCAGCAAAGTGCATGAGTTTTATAAGTCTGGCATTTTTGCTTCTCTTTTTACTGTATTCAGAGCCAATTATAGGAGTATTCTTTAGCGCATCAGACAGCAAAGTGCTAAAAATGGCAGCTTGGGGGACATTTATTTACGCATTTAATTTCCCATTTCAGGCAATGAATTTGCTTGTTTCCTCTTATTTTACAGGAATAGGCAAACCCAAAGTTTCTATGTGTATATCTATTTTAAAGGGCTTGGTATTTGTGGCCATAGGCTTATACTTTTTGCCAAAATTCTTTGGAGAAACCGGAATTTGGCTTACAGTTCCATTTGCAGAATTTTTATGTTTGTGGCTTTCTGGATTTTTAATTTGGAGGGCAGTAAAGTCTTTGGGCGTAAATAAGCACAAAAAGTTGAAGTCTTAAAAAGTTAAAAATTTGTTCATATTTGGACGTCAAAACTTTTCTTATTTGTTTTGCCTTTACAAGTTTGCAAAAAAATAAGTAAATACCCGCTTGTAACTTTGCATTTAAGCAAAGCGATTTAATATTTTTTAATTAGATTATGGAAAATTCAAAAGAAATGAATCAGGGTAAAATGACAAATTATCGCTGGATAATTTGCATGATGTTGTTTTTCGCAACAACTATCAATTATATGGATAGGCAAGTTTTGTCTCTTACTTGGAAAGACTTTATTGGACCTGAATTTGCTTGGACTGATTTTCATTATGGAATTATAACCACTTGTTTTTCCGGTTTCTACGCATTTTTTATGCTTTTTGCAGGCAGATTTGTGGACTGGATGGGAACTAAAAAAGGCTTTCTTTGGGCAATAGGCATTTGGTCTGTTGGCGCCTGCTTGCACGCATTTTGCGGCATTGTAACTTCAGGCATTGTTGAGGGAGTTTGGTTTGTAGGCTTTGAAGGGGCAAAAGATGTAATTACAAAGGCGGCAAATGTGGGTTTAGTTTTAAATGTCAGCGTTATTTTATTTATATTTTCCAGAATTGTTTTGGCGCTTGGCGAGGCAGGAAATTTTCCTGCCGCAATTAAAACCACTGCTGAGTATTTTCCTAAAAAAGCAAGAGGCTTTGCCACAAGTTTATTTAATGCGGGGGCGCAAATAGGCGCACTGCTTGCTCCGCTTACAATTCCTTTAATTGCAAAGCATTTTGGCTGGGAAATGTCTTTTATTATAATTGGTGCGCTTGGTTTTATTTGGATGGGATTTTGGGTTTTCATTTATAAAAAGCCCTCAGAAAATTCTAGGGTAAATGCGGCGGAATACGCATATATTCATCAGGATGAGCATACGCATAATCCTACTGAAGATGCTGTAGAAAAGGCGCAAGAACTTAAGCTTACATTTTTAGACTGCTTAAAATTTAAGCAGACTTGGGCGTTTGCAATCGGCAAATTTATGACAGATGGCGTTTGGTGGTTTTTCTTATTTTGGATACCTGCGTATTTAAAGTCTGTTTACAATATGCCTTCTTCAGACCCTAAGGCTCAGATGGCAATATTTGTTTTGTACGCAATTACAATGCTTTCTATTGTAGGAGGTTGGTTGCCAACATTTTTTGTAGATAAGAAGGGTATGAATCCTTATGCAGGGCGTATGAGGTCTATGTTTATTTTTGCATTATTTCCTCTTTTAGCACTATTTGCGCAGCCTTTGGGGCATTTGTCTTTCATGGTGCCTGTATGTTTGATAGGCATTGCTGGCGCTGCTCACCAAGCTTGGTCTGCAAATATATTTTCTACAATTGGCGATATGTTTCCTAAGTCTGCAATTGCAACTGTAACAGGCATTGGCGGCATGGCAGGCGGCGTTGGCGCAATGATTATTAACTTTAGTTCAGGTGCGCTTTTTACTTATGCAGACAAAACAAAATTGCAGGTTTTGGGCTTTGAGGGCATAAATTCTGGCTACTTTATTGTATTTTCAATCTGTTCTGTTGCATACATTTGCGCTTGGTGCATCATGAAGCTTTTAGTGCCTACTTATGCGCCAATTACTTCTATGAAAAAGTAAGTTTGCAATAATTCTAAAATTATAAATGTAAAAAAAACTCTGCATAAATTTGCAGAGTTTTTTTGTGAATTTTTCTTAAATAATTTTCTTATTTGCTTGCAATGAATTTTGAAAAATCTGCGGCAACTTCTGAAACAATTTTCCCAAATTTCCCTATTTCTTTTTTTGAAAAACGCACAGAAGGGGCTGTTATTCCTATGGCTGCGGCAACTCTGCCAGCTTTGTCGAAAATAGGGGCGGCAATGCATCTTACGTGTTCGTGGTATTCTTCATCGTCAACTGCGTAGCCATTTTTCTTTGCTTCTTTTAGATTGTCCAAGAGTTTGCTGTAAGAAGTGATTGTAAGGTTTGTGCGTTTTACAAGTTTTAGATGTTTAATAAGTTCGGGAGAGGTATCTAGAATTTGCGATAGTATAGCCTTGCCTGTTGCAGAACAATGAGGCTCTGCAAGCACGCCTGCACGCGAGGCGGCATGAAGAGGCTTGGGGCTGTCGCAAACTTTTACTATTAAAATTTTGTCGTTATTTAAAACGCCAACATGAGATGTTTCTGAGGTAATTTCTGTGAGTCTTTTTACGTAAGGAATAGCCATTTCTGCAATATTGTTTGGTTTTGCATTGGCATAACTAGAAAGTTTTTGCAGGGTTTTTCCAAGAACAAATTTTTTATTTTCTTCTTCTAAAAAATTTTCCGCCTTTAGTGTTTCCAATATTCTTATTGTTGTTGTTCTTG
>JAVBSE010000140.1:0-3275 GCA_031547315.1 Opitutales bacterium | reverse complement strand
CTATTTTTAGCTTAAATTTAGGCAAAATAAAAGCCTCTGAAACTATCTATTTCAGAGGCTTTTTCTTTTGTACCCAGAGAGGGGGTCGAACCCTCAAGCCCTTGCGAGCGGCGGATTTTGAGTCCGCTACGTCTGCCAATTCCGTCATCTGGGCAAAACAATAAGTCGCAAATAAGACTAGAT
The DNA here is from genome assembly GCA_031547315.1 of Opitutales bacterium. GTDB lineage: Bacteria > Verrucomicrobiota > Verrucomicrobiia > Opitutales > Intestinicryptomonadaceae > Intestinicryptomonas. The sequence continues at coordinate 3,092 of JAVBSE010000140.1, read as the reverse complement.
TTCTTTCAATTAGTCAAGCGATATTTCTCAAAAATATTTTCTTTTTTTATTTTACTTAAAACTTATTCCTATGGTATCTTTCGCTTAATGATTTCTTTTAAATCCATCTTAAAATATTTTTTCTTAAGTTTATTTTTTTTAAATACTTATGTCTTTGGGACGGAAGCTTTAAATGTTTTGGTGGTAGCAAATAAACAGATTAAAAAATCGGTAGAGCTTGCAGAAAAATATTGCGAGGCAAGAAGTATACCCAAAGAAAATATAATTCTTTTAGACATTAAAATTAGTCAAAATATTGCAAGGGAAGTTTATGAGGAAAAATTTGCTCAAGTTATCTTTGACACCTTAAAAGAAAAAAAACTAATAGATGTTTTAATTGTTGGCGAAAATTTTAAAAGCTCAACAGTTGCAAGATCTAATTTAGATTTTTTGGTGCTTTGTAAGGGTTTGCCTTTTAGGATTTCTGAAAGTCCTAAAGCAGAAGGCGTAAAGGCTTCTCTTACTGATAACGATTCTGCAGCTCTTGATTCAGAGCTAAGTTTGCTCTTAAAATCTGATTACAATTTAAAAGGCTTTTATAAAAACCCTACATTTGGACCTTTTAGCGGAAGCAAAACTTATAAGGCGCATCTTATTATTCCTGTTGCACGCTTAGATGGCGCAAATTATGAAGATGTAGGCAAGCTTATCGACAATGCACTTTTGGCAGAATCAAAGGGCGTAAGGGGTAGGGCATATATTGATAAGTCAAAAAAATATCCTGAAGGAGACAAGTGGCTTGATGCTGCGGCTACGGAAATTGAAAAGCTTGGCTTTGATACAACTATAGATTCAAACCCTGCACTATTAGGATATACTGACAGGTTTGATGCTCCTGTTTTTTATTTTGGATGGTATTCTTATTATCCCTATCAGCAGCTTGCAGATAAAAGATTCAAATTTGCTTCGGGTGCTGTAGCCTTGCACATTTATTCTTTTTCGGCTCAGTTGCTTTGGACCGAACACTATTGGACTGCGGGACTTGTTGCAAGAGGCGCAACAAGCACTTTTGGATATACTGATGAACCCTTTTTATTTGCAACACATAGGGCGGATATTTATATGAAATACATTGCGCAGGGCTTGCCTGCCGGCGAAGCCGCATTATATTCAATGTCTGCGCTTAGTTGGAAGGGCGTGTTTATAGGAGACCCTTTATTTATGCCATTTAAATACACTTTTGAAAATCAGCTTGCAGACATTGACAAAGGCAAATTAGATGAACTTTCAGAATATGTTGTCATCAGAAAAATGAATCTTATTGAAAGCGAAAAGGGTGTTGGCCAAGCTTTAGATTTTGGGAAAACTTATCTTGAAAAACTGCCAGAAAATACTGCGCTGCTTTGGAAATTCAGCCAGCTATACGAAAAGGCAAATGATACGGAAAACGCAAAAAAATTTGCAAAAGAAAGCCTTGAAAAATCTTATAAACAATACGAAAAATATGGCTTAGCCTTTGAAATCTTAAGTTATCTAGATGCAAAAGATGGCGCAGATTCTAACTTGAAATACTATTATGCCATAATAGACGCCCAGTGGAAAAATGACGCCTTTTTAAAATTTGTGCTCCCAAAACTTATTAAAAAAGTTAAATTCCCGGAAGAAGTGCAAAGCAGATATGCAGAGCGCTCTTTAGAATTAAATCCACCTCCAAAACCAAAAAAATAAAAAAACAAAACCTATGACTTTATTTTTAACACTAACAACAGTTCTTTTTGCTTTGCTGACAATTTTAACAATTATTAAGTTAAGATTCCTGTCCAAAAAACAAAAAGAAAATTTCAAACTTATTGCAGAATTAAACAAGGTTAAGCTTGAATATGAAGCGCAAAAGAAAAATAGTGCGACCAGCATTATTTCCTATGAAAATATCTTTTCTTTAAGCTTCATTTTTGATGTCTTATTTGAGAATTTGCCATCAGGCATTGTAGTTAAAAATTACAGTAAGGGGAATCGTTATGTTTACGCAAATAAGAGTTTTTTAGAGCAAATAGGCTATAAAAAAGAAAACTTCATCGGAAAAAAAGACAACGCAATTTTTCCGGAAGAACTCCTTAGAACTTTTAGGGCAAGAGATGAAGAAATTCTTAAAACAAATAAAATTTTAAGCGTGGACTGCAAAAACATAATACTTCCCAATGACAAAGTTTTTAGTGGCAAAGTAACAAACATTGTCAGCAGGGCAAAAGACGGAGATATCTTGATTATTAAAATTATTTCTTCCGCCTCTGATTTTGCAAGTATTGAAGATGAATAGATTTTATTTTTTCTTTTTAAGAAGCTTTATTTGGTCTCGTATCATAGCGGCACGCTCAAATTCTAGGCGCTCTGCGGCTTCAAGCATTTCAGATTGAAGCTCTGATATGAGCTCTTGCAAATCTGTTTTGCTGGAAATTTTTTCTTCTTTTACCACACGTTTGATTAGAGATTCGCCTATGGGTTTAGATACGCTTTGCGGCGTGATTCCATTTTCTTTGTTATAGCGTTTTTGTTTTTCTCGGCGCTGCTCGCAAACAGAAATTGCCTCTCTTAAAGATTTTGTAAGCACGTCTGCGTATAAAATAACTTTGCCCGAAATATGGCGCGCAGCACGCCCTGCAGTTTGAATTATGCTTGTTGTGCTGCGCAGGAAGCCTTCTTTATCTGCATCTAAAATGCACACAAGAGAGACTTCAGGAATATCTAAACCTTCACGCAGCAAATTAACGCCAACAAGGGCGTCGAAATTTCCTTTGCGCAAGCGGCGCAAAATTTCTACACGCTCAATTGCGTCTATATCTGAATGCAGATACTCTGTTTGCACACCTTTTTCACGCAGGTATTCTGCAATTTCTTCGCTCATGCGTTTTGTGAGGGCTGTAACAAAGACTCTTTCTTTGCGGCTTGCAGCTTCTTTAATTTCTGCAATACAGTCTTCTACTTGCCCTTTAATGGGGCGCACTATCATTTCTGGGTCTAAGAGCCCTGTGGGGCGTATAATTTGCTCTGCAATTGCTGCGCTTGATTCTAATTCAAAGTCGGCAGGAGTGGCAGAAACAAAAATTGTCTGCCCT
>JAVBSE010000134.1:0-21936 GCA_031547315.1 Opitutales bacterium | reverse complement strand
TCAAATTTAGTACACAAAACAATAGTAAAACCACTTGGGCAAATAATAGAAACACAACATAACCAAACAAGAGTATTTATAAAGATATGAAACAGAAATGAACAAAAAACTTTTGAAAGAAAAATAAAAATTTGTACTCATAAAACTTCAAAATAAACGCTTCAAACTTTTGCTCCTTGCTTTTGAGTCAGAAATTATAATATAATAATTTTCATCTTAAAAGATTTTATGAAGTTTCCTGATTTCAAATTTTTATTCAAACTATTTATAGCAAGCTTTTGCTTTATATTCGCCACAACTACGTCTGCAGAAGTAAAAGAGAATATGAATCGCAAAGATTTGCCTGAAGCGTACTATAAAAATCCTCTTGAATATATTGAAGCAGAGTTTGAGAAAACTAAAGACTGGCAGCGTGCTTTAGAAATTTCTCTCTACTACATGGGTTATCCAGAAGAAGATATCTTTTTTAGATTCAACTGGCAAAAACTTTCTGATGATTTTAATGACGTTCCAAACGACTTTGAAATGCGTTATAATCCTCAAATCAAAGACGCAAAACTTGCCTACAATTGGGCAAAAATCGCATCAGAAGGATATAAAGGTGAAAGATTTTATGCGTCAGGTTCCCCATACTACTATTTTGCGTATTTAAGTGTTGAGGGTATTGGTACTAAAAGAAGCATAGATGAATTCAATAAAGCTTATAAACATTTTATTTTTTGGAGCAAAGAACCTCCTTATGATAGGTCTGAATTTGGAGGTATATTTGCATATACATTTTTTTACGGAAACGATGAAATAAAAAAAGATACAGAACTTTCTGAAAAAATTATTAAAAAATTATTATTTCCTAAATATACTTGGAAAAATTTTTATTGCGGCTTCATGTTACCTAAAGATAGAGCTTTTGCTATCTATGTTTTAGAATGTTCAGTAAAAAGAAATGCTTCAATTGACGCATATCGTCATGCATATTTTTTATCTGAAATTTATAAAGGAAGTTACGACCCTGCTGACAAAAACGATGACAAACTAAAAGAAACAGAATCTCTAAAAATAAAAATTATTGAGGACTACTTTACAGAACGTGAAGAAAAATTATCTAAAGAAATTGCTGATTTTGAAAATTATGAAAAAGAAGGAAGCGCTGCAATATCTCGTTTAATAAGGATTATGATGATAATGGGATCTCAAGATATTATTCTTTTAGAGAAAGATAGAGATGGTGAAGATCTTTCAATACCTAATAAACTTTATGACTTAAAAAAATTGAAATATTTTTTTGATTTATATGTAATTTATGAAAAACAAGAAGATCCTAATTATACTCCCTATAAGAAATCCGCAATTGCAGTTTTAAAAAAATTAGGAATGAATCAAAATACTATTAATATGCTTTTAAGTGACAAATAAAGAGGTTCGTTTATTTTGACTAAACGAACCTCTAAATACTTATAGTTTATTTCTTATTATTCTTACTTTCTTCTTTCTTTTCATACCAATTTCTCCATCCCTTTTCACTCACGTCAACCTCTATTTTGTCCTTAAAGACAGATTCGCCATGTGGTCTTTTGTCATAATCTGTTACATTCCCAGATTTTTCATCCTCGGGAATATTATCTTTGTTTTTGCAATCCTCTTCTCTTGTATGATCTGATAAGTAAGTTCCCATATCATTTTTTCCAGTTTCATTGAATTGGTCGCCTCCCGTTATTGTATAATTATCAGCAGCCTTTCCGGGAACTGTTGAAATATCAATATCTACTCCAAGCTTTCCTTCAGGTAATTTATCCCTTTCTGTTGCCATATTTACAATACCAACCCTTGGGATTAATACTTCTCCATTTTTATCAGCTTTTACGTCATAAGCGACAACTTTTTCTTCTGTTTTTATAACATTTCCGTCCTGATCTTTTATGTCATACTTTACTTTTATTAAAACTGTATGTCTGCTTCCTGGTTCAAAGCCTTCAATTTTAATATCTTTAGCAAGCCAAACGGAAACACCATTTTTACCAATCTCCATTTTGACTTCATCATTCGCTATTGGGCGTTTTTCAAAATTGTTAACAGAATTCCTTTCATTTTGAGAATCTCCGATATCGCCAATTGAAGTTCTAGAATTTTCTTTTGCGAATTTTTCTTTGTCTTTAGTTGCATCATTTCCACCAGTGTCTGACAACTGAACAACTTGACCTCCATCATCAGGTTTAGGAAGTAGATTATCAATTATAGTGTCAGGATTTTTGTCTGGCATTATTTTTTCAATAAAGCTTTTGAAGTCTTTATATGTGTCTTTGAATGTATCCCAAAGTTTATCTCCAAGACCTTTTTCAGGCAGATCAATCAAGTTTTGTTTATCTCCAAGATTATCACTTAAAGCTGATAATGTCTTAGTACTTACAGTTTCTCTTGAATCTAAACTTTGACTTGATTCTTTATTTTTTTCACTAGAACTACCTGAAGCGTTGCTTCCACTACCGCCTGAACCTCCGCCTGCTTTGACCCATTGTCCACCTATTGGTGTGCCTTTTGGGGCTCTGGGTTGATTTGGATCGTAGGGGAGTTCTCCATTTTGTCCTACAAGTTTGTTTGCAGATTCATCTGCATTTCTTTGAGCATAATTATTTGCATCAAACAGATTTTTTCTGAAACAATTCCACAAGTAAGCAGTGTGAAGTTTCGTATACTTTCTGCTGAGTTCAATGTTTCAGTTTCTGCATCAGAACTTAATCCTATTAAGTGAGCAGCTTCATGCAAAATTACTGAGCTTCTTGAGTTGAGCAGTTTGTCATCTCCTTCGGCATACTTATAGAATGCATCATAGATTTTGATAGTTTTGTCTTCATTTGGATTTGCAGCAGAAAGAACAGTATCAACTGGCTTGCCATTTTCATCTACAAATACTGAATCTCTTTCAAGTGTTAGTTTTGACCTTAGTTTGTTTGCAATATTGTAAAAATTATTGCGCAAAGCTTGCATTGAACTCCTGTCAAACTTCCTTTGAAAAATCAGTTCAAAGTAGTTCTTAGCGTTTTCATCTCCTTTCTCAAGTTTATAGATGCAAAGGTCGCACATGTTGAATGCGCCACGCATACTATCATCTATGGGTTTCGTCTCACTGTCTCTCATGACAGGCAGCTCAAATTGAGTGCTGTATGGGGCACGAGAACTTTTAACAATAGGAGTGTTTCTGCTTCCCCATTGCTTTTGACTTTTTGTAGCAACACTTGCTACTTCTGATTTTACACGCTTAGGACCTACAAATGTGTAAGTTAAGCGCCCTCTACTTGTGAGAATAGTCCTGACATGACTGCTCCCACGCTGATAATTATGATTTTCCATAATACTTTTTTAATTCCTTTATTTAGGATTTTAATTTTTCCACCCAACTTGAGTGTTTATGGAAAACACTATAACATAAACCCTTATTTTCGTCAAAACTACTTTGGGTATTTTGGATATTTTTGAACTGTTTGATATTTTTGAAGCAGAAAATAGAAATTAAAGACACTTGTGCAACAAAAAAGCCCGCAAACACTAATGTTTGCGAGCTTTAAAGTTAGCCGGCTATAAGACTCGAACTTACGACCTGATGATTACAAATCAACTGCTCTACCAACTGAGCTAAGCCGGCGAATGAAAACACACAACAATCTATATTTTTATTCTCATTGCAAGTCTTTTTTTATATTTTTTTAATTATTTTTTTAGCGTCAATTTCCCAAACAAGCACAGCTAAAAAAAAACTAAATAAGAGAAGCATTAAAAACCTGTCTTTTAGCAGATTCAAAAATTTTACGCACTTAAGTAAAAGTTATTTTAAAATTTTATTTTGCTTAAGAGTTGAGAAAATCCCAAAAGCTTAAAATGTATTTATCTTTTGCTTTATAGCAAAAAAGAAGACGGGCAGTCTTACCCCAAGACTGCCCGCCATTATTTATTTTCTATCTTATTTACCCCATCTCTCTTGCGAGAGAAATGTCTTAATTTATGCCACTATCATTACTCAAATTTTTGCAAAGTCAAGCAAGTTTTTAAAAATATTTAATTTTTTTTTGCTTAAAAGCCAAAAAGAGATAAGTTGTTTGACAAACAGGGCTAAATATAAAGAATATCTGCTCATAATTATGGAAAGACTATACTCATATTGGCGTATGCCCTATGTCGAGGTTCCGCAAGATGAAAAGGGGAAAAACCCTTTTTTGGAAATCCCCAAAGCTATAGACCCCAAAAAGGTTCATCTGCTTTGGAAAGGAGCGCACAGCTTTATTGTAATGAACAAGTATCCTTACAATTGCGGACACTTGCTTGTTATCCCATTTAGAGAAATTGCCGATATTGCAGACCTATCTGCCGAGGAGCGCATTGAATTTTTTGACACAATAATTAAAGCTAAAGACATACTCACAAAAGCCATGCAGCCAGATGCTTTCAACGTTGGCTTCAACCTAGGCTCTAAAGCAGGTGCAGGCATTCCCAGCCACTTGCACTGCCACATAGTGCCAAGATGGGATGGCGACACTAACTTTATGCCGGTTATTGCCGATGCCAGAGTATTACCCGAATCTATGGATGTGCTTTACGATAAACTTATTAAATTTGTCTAATGGAAAAAACTTTAACTTTTGCAAGCGCCCATATTTTGGGCAATCTTTATAAAAATAACCCCGAAAACCTTGAGAAAGTTGAAAAGGTTTTGGGCGTAAGTATCACTAGCAGAGACAATTGGATTAAAATTGAAGCTGTCAGCGAAGCTATGGTTGAAACTGCCGCAGAGTTTTTTCAGCTAATTTCTGTCGCTTTAAATCAGGGCATGCGCATGAATCAGAGAGATTTTGAAAGCTCTCTTAAAAAAGTTGGCGAAGGCAAAATTGCCCAACTAAAAGAAATCTTCACAGACCCCATAGTTCTTTCTCTAAAAAGACGCAGCATAGTTCCCAAGAGCCTTAGCCAAAAAAATTATCTGCGCAGCATAATGAGAGACGACATCGTTTTTGGAATTGGCGCAGCAGGAACAGGCAAAACCTACTTGGCAGTAGCTGCCGCCCTAGAAGCTTTTTACTCAAAAAAAGTTGAAAAAATAATTTTGACACGCCCTGCCGTAGAAGCAGGCGAAGAACTTGGCTTTTTGCCCGGCGACTTGCAAGAAAAGCTGCTGCCCTACTTGCGCCCTCTTTATGATGCGCTTTACGATATGGTTGGGCTTGAAGAGGCAACTAAGCTTGCAGAACATAATCTTATTGAAATTGCCCCTTTAGCTTACATGAGAGGCAGAACTCTAACAAATGCTTTTGTAATTTTAGACGAGGCTCAAAACACCACAACAGAACAGATGATGATGTTCTTAACACGTTTGGGCGAAAATTCTAAAATGGTGGTTACAGGCGATATTACTCAGATAGACCTGCCAAGAAATAAAAAATCGGGTCTCAAAGACGCAGTTAATATTTTGTCTGATGTAGAAGGTATTAAACTTTTTTATTTTAGCGATGATGATGTTGTAAGGCATCAGCTTGTTACAAAAATTGTGCGAGCCTACGCAAAAGCTAGGGCTACACAATAGAAACGGACTTTTATGACACGCAGAGACAGGCTCTATAACTATGGCAACATAGTATACAAAAACAAAGTAACAATTTTAAGAAAATTATCTATTGCCGCAGTTATTGGCGTAATGACGCTTGCGGTTTATTCTATATGTTTTCTTGGCAGAGTGCCTGTGCAGTCTAGCTCTAACTTGGCAATCAGAATTGTATCTCCCATAGATTTTGACTTTCAAAGCGACACCCTAACAAAAATTGCAAAAGAAAAAGAGGCCGAAAAAGTTGCCCCCTCTTACGACATCACAAAATTTGCAGACGACAAACTAAACAAAGACCTTCAAAAGCTGGTAGATAAGCTAAACGAGTGGCAGCAGCGCACTCCGCTTTCTGTGGAAAATCTTGCTGAGGCGGAAGATACTGAAATTGTCGCAAAAATGTCCGAAGAAGAATTTTTAGATCACATAAAGCGCACAACAGGCTTTAACATTAATGCTGCCGATCTGCCCTACATTCTTTCAGAAACAACGCCTCAAAACAGACAAAAGATTTTTTGGCTAATTCTAACGCCTTTAAAAGAAATTATAAATGCCGGTATTTATGACGACACAGACGCAAATTTTGCCCCAAAAGGCGATGGATATTACGACATAGAGGGCGCAGGCAATTTTAGGCGCAGCAAAACACAGGCCCGCAAAGCCCTTAAAATGCGCATTAACGACCTTGGACTTTCAGATTCTTTATCTGACGCATTCTACAGAATTTTCAACAGCGAATTAAAGCCAAACATTGTGTATAATGAGGCTAAAACTCAGAAAAACAAAAGCCTTGCCAGAGAAAAAGTAAAACCTGTAATTGTTCATGTTGCCGAAGGCGATATCATTTCAGACCCATCTATGAAAAGCGATTTAGCTTTTGAACGCTTGCGTGCTTATCAAAAAGAATTAGAAAGAAATCGTGAACGTAAAAGCCTTTTGGCAGACAATTTAAAAGAGTTTGTAGTTTCATTTTTAATGGTATTTTCTGCTGCGCTGTTTATAAAAATCAGCAAGAGCTCTCAGACCAGAAAAACCAAAACTGTGCTGCTTTTTTCAACGCTTTTGCTGTTTAATTTGGTGCTTCAACGTGTGCTTATACAGCTAACAGATTCTAGCCCTATTGACAGCTGGCTTTACATTTTGGCAATGACAACCCCCATAGTTATAGGCCCTATTTTGCAAGCCCTGCTTTGTTCTGCATACACAGCCTTTGTAATGACGCTAATTATCACAGTGCTAACTACGCTAATGCTTGCGCATTCTATTCCATTTTTTGTGATAAGCTTTGCAGCCTCATTGGTAGCAATTTATTACACAAACGGAGCAAGAACAAGAGGCCAAGTAATGATGGGCGGCATACTCTATGGACTAACTTTGGCAGTAAGCACCCTTACATTGGGCGCTGCTTTAGATTATGATTTTTCAAGAATGATTTCCATAGCATTTATTTCTATTTTGACAGGTATTGGCTTTGGGATTTTGGCAACTGTTTTACTGCCTCTTTTAGAACGCATATTTAAAATTTCTTCAAATATCACCCTGCTTGAATTTACAGACTACAATAACCCTCTTTTAAGAATGCTGCAAATGGAAGCGCCAGGGACATATCATCACAGTTTGATGGTGGCGCAAATTGCAGAACAAGCTGCTGTAAAAATTGGCGCAAACCCCCTTGTATGCACTGTGGGCGGCCTTTATCACGATGTAGGCAAGGCAATTAAACCGGAATTTTTCTCTGAAAACCAAGCTAACGAAAATCCGCACGATTTGCAGTCTCCGTCAATGAGTGCGCTCATAATCAAAAGCCACATCAGAGAGGGGCAAGACCTTGCAAAGCGCTATAAAATGCCGCCTCCTGTGATTGAGGCAATTTCGCAGCACCATGGCAATTCTATCATCAGCTATTTTTATTACAAAGCCATGAAGCTTGCCGGAGAAAATAAATCTAAGGCAGACCTAATGCAGGCACTAAGAGACACAGGCATTGAGGAAAGTACTTTCCGCCATGAGGGCGAAAAACCGCAGACAACGGAAAATGCAATTTTAATGTTGGCAGACTCTTGCGAGGCTGCGTCCAGATCTTTAAGAAGAGTTACAACACACTCCATTGAAGAGCTTGTAGACAAAATATTTCAGTCTAAAATGGACGACAGACAGCTTGACGAGTCGCCAATTACCCTTAAACAAATAGCAAAAGTAAGAGAAAGTTTTATCTTTACGCTGCAAAATATGCTGCACTCAAGAGTTGAATACAATTCTGCGCCTGCAGTGCTTACTGCGCCTAAAACAGAGGCCGCAAAAGAGACTTCTAAAGAAAATCTTAAGTCTAACGAACTTGAATCTCAAAAACCACAAGACTAATTTTAATGAAAACTTATAAAGTAAAAGATCTTTTAAACATATTCTCAAACGCAAGCTGCCAAGGCAATTTAGAAGCAGAAATATCAGGAATAGCAAATCTTACAGAAGCAAAAGAAACTGATCTAAGCTTTCTTGGAAATAAAAAATATAACGCAGACGTTGCCCAAACAAAGGCAGGCGCAGTGCTTCTGCCCAAAGATTTTAAAGGCGAAGTTTCTGCCAGCACTATCGCAATTTATGTAGAAAATCCGTCAATGGAATTGGCTAAAATTTGCGCAATAATAGAAGAAGAACTTTGGCCAAAACAAGCGCCATCAGTACACCCAAGCGCAGTGATTGCCCAGTCGGCAAGTATCGCAAAAAGCGCAATCATAGGCCCAAATGTTGTAATTTGTGAGGGCGCAATTGTTGGCGAAAGAGCAAGAATCCAAGCCAATAACTATATTGGAATTAACTCTCAAATTGGAGAAGACGCTTGGATTATGCCAAACGCAGTTGTTATGGACTACTGCACTGTTGGCAAACGCTCAAGACTACAGCCCGGCGCAATAGTAGGTTCAGACGGCTATGGCTATGAATACTCAAATGGCGAACATAAACGCGTTCCGCAAGTGGGCAACGTTGTGCTTGGCGACGATGTTGACATTGGCGCAAACACAACTATCGACAGAGCAAGATTTGAAAAAACTTTCATAAACAGCGGCACAAAAATAGATAACCTTGTGCAAATTGGCCACAATGTGCAGGTTGGCAAAGGCTGCCTGATAGTATCTCAAACAGGAATCTCTGGAAGCACAAAACTTGGCAACTTTTGCGTGCTTGGCGGACAAGTAGGCCTTGTAGGACACATAGAAATTGGCGATGGAGCAATGATTGGCGCACAAAGCGGCGTCAACCACGACATCAAACCCAAAGAATATGTAAGAGGTACGCCGGCACGCCCATTTATGACAGCACATAAACTAGAAATCCTTATCGAAAAATTGCCCGAAACTATCGCAAGAATTAAAGATATCGAAAAACAACTGGGCATAGAGAAAAAAACTTTCTCTAAATAATTTAAGAAAATTGCTAATTTAAATTTGGGGCGAATTTTCGCCCCTTTTTTGTGAGTTTTGCTGATTTTATATTAGGAGGGCTTGATTGCAACCCTCCTATAACCACCCGCAAGCAAGCTGAGCTTGCAGCCAGAGTGGGGACAGTAACAGTTGAGTGGTGATTGTGCCCTTCACTTCGTTTCCGATAGTTTAAAAACAAGCGCCTCTCTCTTGCATAAAAATGACTTCGTATTTTTATGTCATTATTAACTTACTTGATAGATACTCTATTTTGGAATTTTAATTCTAAAGTCTATTGCGGTGCAGATAAAGAAAAGGAATTAAGGTAAATAAGTGTCGTGTGATTTATTATTTTTGTAAGTGGTAATTAAAAAAAATTAAGACTATCTCGCAAAGAAAGACATTTCTTTGCGCCCATCCCAAAACGTTCCAATTCAGAAAACCTCCAAGAAAAACAGAATAAGCCCCCATGTGGACTCGTATCGTAAGTATATGCATGCATATACTTAGCTTTGCATGAAAAAATAGATTTTGGAAAAATCTGAATTTTTTCTCTAAATGCAAAGCGGCGATACGTGTCCCCAAGAACAAGGGCGTGTACAAAATCTAAAATTTATTTTTAGCCATTCCTAATTCTAAAAATCCTTCTTAATAACTACTCACAAAAACAAGATATCACACGACACTTACAATAGTTATTCTATTTTTTTCATCTGCACCGCAATAGACTTTAAAATAAAAAATATCATATTCATCCTTTTTAGACCATCTGTTATCATCTGTTTACATCTGTGGCTAATAAATAAAAAAGCTTCTCTTTAAGTTTTGAGTCTCAAATAAAATCCAAATAAGACCTGCTTAAAACTATTGGATGCAAACTTTGTTTGCCTGCAGGAGATTCTAGGAAGGGCGCAGCCAGCCCCTGGGAAAAAAACCTCAAGCCAGCTCCTCCAATTAAAACAAAAGAAAACTATCGCTTGCTCAATTTGGAATACGCCTCGTTAACTCTTACCATTTCTTCGGCAAGAACTTTCATAGCCATATCGCCTAGGTCTTTACTTCTGAGAACGTCTGGATGCAGTTCTTTGCATTTTTCGCGATAGGCTTTTTTAACATCTGCTTGGCTTGCGCTTGGTTTAAGCCCAAGAACTGCGTATGCTGCTGTTGTTTCAGGGTCTTGAAAATAGCTTCTTTGACTGCTTTGGTAATTGTCTTCGTATCTGCTGTTTGAGGTTCGTCCTGAAAATCTGCCTTTGTAGCTGTTTATAATTTCGTCTACTATGCGTGGGTTTAGCCCAAAAATATCGGCAGCTTCTCTGAGTGCAATTTCTTCATCGCTGCTTATGTGATTGTCTGAAAAAATTATTTGCGCTAAAAGATTTAGGAAGGTATTTCTTGAGGGCTTGTCTTGAAAGTTTTTTGCGAATACATAAAGGACGTCATCAAGAGGTCTGTCGCTGTCTTTTGATTTTCTGAATATGCCAATTGCAGTTAGGCGTTCTTCGGGTGAAAGTTTAAAGCGCAAGAAAACATTTTCAAGAATTGCTATATCGTTTTCGTGAATTCTGCCTTTAATTTTTGCGACCTTTGCTGCAGCTTTGCACAAGAAGCTTACAAAGAGAAGTTCACGTTCTCTTGCCATTTCTTTGTGGAAGTCGTTCGTGGCTTCTTCTGTTTTATTTTTACGCAAAACGATGTCGCAAAAATGCCCTATTGCAAGGCCAACCCAAAAGCCTGGAATTTTTCCGAGTATTGCGCCTATTATACAGCCTATTACTTTACCTATCATTTTGTTTTAAAGTTTTTGGATTTATTCGCCGGAGTCGTAATTTGCAATCCAATTTTTGCTCCATGCGTGGAAGTCGCCAATTTCTATATGCGTTCTTGCCTCTTGCATAAGCTGCAAAAAGAAAGCTGTGTTGTGTATGGAAAGCAGAGTGCAAGCCAAGATTTCATTAGCCACAACCAAGTGGCGTATGTATGCTTTTGAAAAATTTGAAGCATAACTTTTAACGCTTTCGTCAATTGGGCTTTCGTCCTCTTTATATTTTGCATTTTTTAAATTGATGATTCCTCTTGTAGTAAAGGCATTGCCATGGCGGGCAAGACGTGTTGGCATTACGCAGTCAAACATATCTGCGCCAAGCGCTATCATTCTTAGAAGCTGCCTAGGAGTGCCAACGCCCATAACATAGCGTGCCTTATTTTTTGGCAGAAACTGCGTTGAGGCTGCAACTTGTTTTAGCATTTCTTCTTCTGGTTCGCCAACGCTTACGCCGCCTACTGCATAGCTTGGAAAGTCTAGCTGGGCCAGTGCTTTGGCGCAGTCTTGTCTGATGTCGTCGTAAACGCCGCCTTGCACAATTGCAAATGTCATTTTGCCATCTTGGGGTAAATCTTGATGGGCTTTTAGGCAGCGCTGCGCCCAGCGTATTGTGCGCTCTACAGATTTTTGGCAGGCGCTCTTTTCGCAAGGGTAAGGAATGCACTCGTCTAAAACCATGCGAATATCGCTGCCCAATTCTTTCTGAATTTGTATGCAAGATTCAGGAGAAATAAAAAGTTTTGCGCCATCTAAATGAGACTTAAATGTAATTCCGTCTTCAGTAATTTTGCGCAATTTAGACAAGCTAAAAGCCTGAAAACCGCCGCTGTCTGTAAGTATGGGTTTATTCCAGCCCATAAATTTGTGAAGGCCGCCAAGCCTTTCTACAAGCGCAGAACCGGGGCGTATATTCAAATGATAAGTGTTTGAAAGTATTATCTGGGCATTGCAATCATGAATTTGCGCAGCAGTCATAGACTTGACTGTTGCCTGCGTTCCCACAGGCATAAAGATAGGCGTTTGCACAACTCCGTTTGGGAGTGTAAGCCTGCCACGCCTTGCGCCTGCGTCTTCTTTTAAAAGCTCGAACATTTCTAAAAAAAAGATTCGGCTAGATTAGAGAATTTCGCCCGGCGAATAAGTTTTTGCTTCAGGGATAGAATCTATTAAAACTTTGGCGTCTTCGCAAAATTGGAGTGCCTGAGCCTGCGCCATACCTGTTTCGTCTTTGCCGCCCTCTAGAATTTCTGCAAGCTCTGCTTCTGTAAGAGGCATACGTTTGTCTTCTGCAAGCCTTGCAAACAAATTATTTTCTACAATTTTGCCTGCACGTAAGTCTCTTAAAGTTGCAACTGCATGTTCTTTGATAATCTCGTGAGCGTCTTCACGGCCTAAGCCATTTTTAACTGCACGCATCATCACAGTTGTAGTTAAAAGGAAAGGCATATATTTTCTGCATTCTGCATCGATTACAGCCTCGTTAATTTCCATCTGGCGTGAAATTGTAAGGAAGGTTTCAAGAAGTCCGTCTATTGCAAAGAAAGCCCCTGGAAGCATGACTCTGCGTACAACAGAGCAGGATACATCGCCCTCGTTCCACTGGTCGCCGGCTAGTGAAGCCGCCATTTCTAAAAAGCCTCTTATGATAACGTGAAAACCGTTTAAACGCTCGCAGCTGCGAGAATTCATTTTATGAGGCATAGCAGAAGAGCCTGTCTGGCCCTTTGCAAAACCTTCGCCTGCAAGTTCGTGCCCTGCCATAATGCGCAGTGTTTTTGCAAAAGATGAAGGACCCGAACCTATCTGATAAAGTCTGCTTACTGTTTCAAAATCTAATGAGCGTGGGTAAACCTGGCCTGTAGAGCCAAATGTGGCAGAAATCCCCAAGTGTTTTAAGACAATTTCGTTTAAAGCTTTTGCTTTTTTTGCATCGCCATCAAACAAAGTAAGCTGGTCTAACTGAGTGCCTACTGCACCTTTTAGCCCACGCACAGGATAAGTATCTATAAAAGATTTTAAAGCCTTTGAAGCCTGCAAAAGGTCTTCACCAAACATTGCAAAACGCTTGCCCAGTGATGTTAGCTGAGCCACAACATTATGCGTTCTTGCAGCATAAGGAAAGTTTGCATACTTTTGCGAAAAAGTGGAAAACGCAGCCAGTGATGCCGCAGACTTCATCATCACAAGCTTTAAAGACTTATAAACCTGAAGCTGTTCAACACATTCAGTGAGGTCTCTGCTTGTCATGCCTTTGTGGATGTGTTCGCTGCCCGCAAGCTCTGCAAATTCTTCTATTCTGGCTTTTACGTCGTGGCGGGTAATTCTTTCACGCTTGTTTATAGCTTCAACGTTTATATTATTTTTTACACGTTCGTAAGATTCTATAGCTTCCTGCGGAATATCGAGCCCAAGTTCTTTTTGGGCCTTCATAACTGCAATCCACAATTCACGCTCTAATAAAATTTTTGCTTCTGCACCCCAAATATTTTTCATTTCTTTGGATGCGTATCTTTCGGCTAATACATCTGCTATAATCATTTTTTCATATTGATAAAATTTCTGATAAATTCAAAGAACAAAAATCCAAAAAAAAAGATTTTTTAGGGCTTAAATAAATTTTGACAATTGAAAGAGAATTTATCAGACTTTCGGGCATTGATGAAAAACCTATATTTGACACAAAGCAGAAAACAACAAAGATCAGCCTTCACCCTAGTTGAAATCTTGATAGTTGTTAGCATAATAGGCATACTTGTTGCAACAAGCAGCTTGGTCTTTAACGCAGTAACCAAAAGTCAGCAACGCTCAAGGGCTGTTGCTGATATGGCAGAGCTTGCAACAGGCATTGAAGCCTTTAAGGGTATGTATAATGACTACCCTAGGCTCAATTTTAAGTCTGATGGCCTGCAGTCTTCAAGAAAGCTCTACAAATGCCTTGTCGGGCTTACATATATGACTATTGAAAGCGGGCAAATTACTTTTGCAAATATCAACAGAGACACTGACCTTAAAAGCTTTGTAGAAGTAAGTGCGCTTGAAACAGGCACCGGCGAAGAAGAAGACCTAGGCAAAACCATTTCTTTTATGGACCCCAAAGCCTGTTTTATAGACCCTTGGGGCAATGCTTATGAGTATTATTACGACTCTTCAAGCGCAATAGGCACTATGAATGGCTGGGATGGCCCTTCTTTCATTTTAAAGAGCCCCGGTCCTGACGGAAAATCAAGAGAAATTAACTCTATGTTTTCTTCCGGTGTAATGCCAAAGTTGGACGACTATATGAATGCAAGCCCTGGCAATTTAGACGACATTATCTATAACTTTAAAGAATAATCAAAAACACTTTAACAAAAAAATAATTACCCCCCCTAAAAATATGAAAAAACGAAGCGCGTTTACCCTAGTAGAACTTTTAATAGTAATAGCCATTATTGGCATTTTAGCAAGTTTGCTCTTGCCTGCTGTTGGCAGGGTTCAGATAAATGCAAAATCCGGCTCAACAAGAACTTTGCTTTCTCAGATAGAGTCTGCACTTAATCAGTACAAGGCTGTTTATGGCTTTTATCCTGATTTTCTTGAAGGCAAAGGCAGAATCAATCTTGCTGAGGGCACAAATACTGAAAATTTGGTAAAATCTTTGAGTGCAAAAAATCCTGATGGAACAAACTTGTCTAACTCAGACAGAGTTGGGCTTAATCGCCAAAATAAGTCTTTTTTGAATTTTGACCAAAAGTCTTTAATCAGAAGCAAAAATGGCGCTTGGAGAATTGTTGACGCATTCAACAATCCAAATATCTACATAGTTGTAAGTACTTCCGGCGTTATTAAAGAAGGTTACCCCACTGTTAAAGACGGAATTCCTGCTGACGAGTTTAAAGAACTTGTACCGGATATAGGCCTTGGGATTCGCAAAAATGTAATCCTTTTCACACTTAAAAAAGACGCTTTTGATAACGCAAAAATTGAAAGAGAATCTTTTGACTTTGAAGCTCAAAACATTTTCAGCTGGTAGGTGGTTATGAGAACAAGAAAAGCATTTACTCTTATAGAGTTACTGGTGGTTATTTCCATTATCGCCCTTATTGGCGCAGGCTCTATTGCCTTGGTCAAATTCAATACTGAAAAACCTTCTTTAAGGGCAGCGCAGCAAACTTTAATTACTGCTTTTGAAGAAGCCAGAATGATGTCTTTATCTAAAAACGTTAAATCAAGAGTCCTTATTTACAGGGGCAATGATGTTGACAGAAAGCTAAGGCAAGTTGGCGTAGTTTACGAAGCAATGAACGCTCAGGGCGATTTTATGGGCTGGATATCCACTTCTGCCCCTGCTCTTTTGCCTGAAAACACATTCTTTATGCCTCCTAGCGGAGAAGCCAAAAGTTTTGTGATTTTTGACGAGGGCGTAAGAGAAAGCGATGTTCTCTTTAGCACACAAAACAGCGGCTCTACAGGCGCTCCTAGGGTTGTTTCCATGAATGAATTTACACGTTCTCCGCAAAGTTTGGGCGAAGGCAACGGAGATTGGTATTCTTATGAATTTTCTCCTGAAGGTTTGTCTGAAAACCCAAGCGCTTGCATACTTGTTGCAACAGGTTTTATCAGAGGTTCTAACGGAATGTTTTATCTAAAAAATGCACACGAAACAGTTGGCTTTGTTGTCTATAAAACCGGCAGACTTGCTGCATTTAAAGATTACGAAGAAATTAAAGGCAATATTCAAAGGAAGTAGTTATGTTCGCAAAAACAAAAAAAGCTTTTACTTTAGTTGAGGTGATGATTGCCGTTGGCATATTGTCGGTTTCTATTACTGCAATTGTCGCACTTTTGTCGGCAATAGCAAATAAGGTTGCAGAGGTAAGCGCCCAAAGCAAAGCCATCTCTTTGGTGGAAGATTTGCAGATTATTCTAAGGGGCAAAACTTTTGACTCTGTTTACTACTGGGTGCGCAATCCGGACCGCCCTTACGTAATTTACTTTTGGGATGAATATTCTAACCCCGATGACGCAGATGACCCAAGTTTAGTTACTATAAGTTCTGAAACTACAGGCAAGCGTTCCGGAATGCCGCCTAATGAGCAAGATCTCAGAAAAGCGCATGGCCCTATTTTTAGAGCGCTTCTTTACTTGTCTGCAGACGCTCTTAAAGGAAGGCATACTTCGCTTGACGACCCGGCAACAGAGTATAACGGTGGTTCTCTGCCTGAAAATCCCGACAAATATGGCGAAGCTTATCTGCCAATTAAAGTTGAATTTCTAATAGACCCTAGAGACGACATTGTTATCGGTTTTGGCAATGACGACAAAAACAAACAGCGCAGAGTCCACACAGACTTAACTGTAAAGATGAGGTAGTATTATGTTTAAAACTCAAAAAAAATCTTTACGCAAAAAAGCGGCTTTCACTTTGGTTGAAATTCTTACAGCAGCAACAGTGATGGTGCTGATGGTGGGCGCTATTTTAGTTATTATCACAAACGTTATCAAAGTTTGGGACAACACCACAGGCGCAGTTCAAGGCTATTACGAGGGCGACGCACTTGCAGACTTTATGCAGCAAGACTTGCAGTCTATGATAGTAAAAAGAGATGGCAGAGCTTGGGTTCAGGTAACATATCCTTGGGATGTTGGAGACCTTACTGCAGAGTCAGCAGGCGGTGCGCCTGTGCGCCCTCCGCAGATTATGTTCTTTACACCTACATATATCAGACCTCGTTTCGACACAGCTCAGTTAATGACTAAGTCTGAAGAAAGAACTCCTATTCCGGGCAGCATTTGCGCAGTTAAGTATCAGCTTAGTTATAAGAATCCGTTTATGGAGGGCACTTCAAACGAGGGTTCTAATCGCAAGCAGGACAACGCATTTTATGGGCTTTACAGGGCTGTGATAGATTCTAAATCCACATTTGAAGAAATTTTGGGAGACCCACAAGGCGACCAAGACACAAATCAAAATGCTCTCAATCAAGTATGGAATGGCTCTTGCACTGTTCTAAATGAGGTTGGCAGATTTCAGCGTGGCACAGATTTAAAATCTTGGGTGCTTGCTCCTGAAAATTTTTTGGCGCCCAATGTTGTAGACTTTCAAGTAACTTTTGCAATAATGTACAAAGATGAAGACGCACAGGTTGCAGAGGGGCAGTCACGCTATAAGATTGCTTACATTCCGCCAGGCACTCCATTTACTGTTGCAGACAGAATAATAGTTGATGGCATGCTTTATATACGTTCAGAATCTGGCGGCAAAATTAGCATATCGTCAAAAGAAGTTGAACAGGGCTTTTTGGCTTTTGCAGAAATTTCTGTAACATTCATTTCTGAACAAGGTGCGCTAGAGCTTCAACACCAAAGAGGAGAAGCAGGTTCTAGGGCTGAATTCCAAA
Organism: Opitutales bacterium; assembly: GCA_031547315.1. GTDB lineage: Bacteria > Verrucomicrobiota > Verrucomicrobiia > Opitutales > Intestinicryptomonadaceae > Intestinicryptomonas. The sequence goes on along the minus strand of JAVBSE010000134.1, from coordinate 4,731 downwards.
GAATTCGCCAGCAGTATGGCACAACCACAACAAGAAAAATTCAGTTTATTGTGCAGCCTGCAGACTAAAAATTCTTAAATTTAAAGGCAGTTTTTTGAACTGCCTTTTTTATTTGGAAATTTTTGCCTAAAAAAATTATTTTATTTTTTCTGACTTTTTTATTATTTGACTGATTTCAATCAAGAGCTCTCTGAAAGAGTTTTTTTGTTTTGCAAGAGCATCGATTGCCAAAATTGCAGATTCTAAATGAACATCAACATTCTGCGTGTGCGGAATTTTTAATGTTAATTCGTCGGCGAGCCTGGCTGAGCGCTCCACCTCGTCTTTAAGGTGAGCAAGCAGTATGCTTAAGGACGCCTTAGAATCTGTCCAAGAACCTTCTGCACATAAAAGGCGCAATGTAGACACACTAGGGCGCGTCTTGAGCAGCTTAGATGCGGAAGACGGATTTAATTTCAGCTTTATAAATTTTCTTGAAGGGCTTGTATTTTCTTTTCGACAAGCCTCTTCAATTGCTTTTGCCAAATGTGTCATAATTCAAGAATAAAGGAATAGAAAGGTATTTGTAATTTATTGTTTCGTCAATTTTAACTTGACTATATGAACATCTTTCATTTTATGAATTTCAATCATAAAGTTATGTTAAAAAATTTTAAATTCAATGCAGAAACAAAAAAAATGAGATTAAATAGAAAATCTCAGACAGACTTGCCTAAGCACAAAAAAAACTTTTTTAACACAGAAGAATGCAGCTGCAGTCTAGATACAATAAAAAAATATCACAAGCAGGCTGTTACAGAAAACGATACACTCTTTGAAGAGATTTGCCTCTGTTTGGGGCGCTATTTCAAGGCAGGAATAAAATCTCCAAAGTAGTTTTAAGGGCAAAAATGCGTAAATTTATTGTAAAAGGAATAGGTGAAATTCAAGCACTAAACGCTCTTGATTTTTTTGCTAAACTAAGCGACAAATTGGGCAATCCCACAGAAAATGTGAACGAATATATTTTTAATTTGGCACTGGGAATTCAAGAAACAGAAGACTTGTTCTTACGCACAGACAACCCAGAACATTTTCTTGAGGACCTAATTTCACATAATATTGTAAGAGAACTTATAGAAAAAATTTATATAGTAAGAGAGCTTGGTGAAGTTAAGGCATGCTCCGCCTGCGAATTTTTTGACATTTTAAATTCAAGGCTCCCCTCTCCATTAAAAGATTCCAGAGAATATATAATTGCCCTTGCAAAAAAATTAAAAGAAAATTCTGAGAAACCTATCAGGTCTGACTGTCCTGAAAATGCGCTTGAAGACCTGCTTTCAAATGGCTTTGTGTTTACTTTATAAGCGCAAACTAAAGCTCGACAGTTTTGCCTGTGCGTACTGATTTATCTGCAGCAAGCACAATTTTGATACTGTTTAAAGCATCATTTAGATGAGAGCTTAAGTCTGAATTATTTAAAATGGCGTTTGCAAAAAATTGCTGCTCTAAAATGCAAAGTGCATTGTGGTCCGGTTCGTTTAGAGTGTCTATAAGTTCGTCTTTTTTTGAAAATTCACCTGTGCTGTTTCTTTGGGAATAATGTATTTTAAGCATTTGTGTTCTTGTATGAGTGTCTAGCTTTCCAGATTTCTCAAGATTCGCAGAGTCTTTTATCCCCATAGACACGCTGCCTTTGGGTCCAAAAATATCTTTCACAAAATATGCGTTTTCAGAAATCATAGGGCCCCAAGCAGCCTCATACCAGCCAACAGAGCCATCTTCAAAGCGCACTTGAAGCTGTCCATAGTTATACATATTGTCAGCAATTTCATCGCTTAGTCTTGCACCTATTGCGCTCACGCTTATGGGCCTTGAATTTGTCATTTGACACATCACGTCAAGATAATGAACTCCGCAGTCCACAATAGGAGAAACAGACTTCATTAAATTTTTATGCGTTTCCCATTTTGCGCCTGCTGTTTGCTGATTTAAGTTCATTCTCATTACAAGAGGCTTGCCCAAACTTTGCGCAATTTCTATAAATTTTTTCCAAGATGGGTGATGCCTTAAAATATAACCAACTACAAGTTTTTTATCCAAACTTTTTGCAAGATTAATAATGCGCTGAGTGCCCTCCACTGTTGTGGCTAAAGGCTTTTCAACAAAAACGTGGCAGCCATTTTTAAGCGCTTCTATGCACAAGTCTTCATGAGTGTCAGGATAAGTTGAGATTGAAACTGCATCCGCTTTCACATTTTTAAGCGCGTCTGAAAGGCTTGTAAAAAGAGGGCAATCAATTTCAAGTTTTGCTTTTAAAGTTTCTCTTGATTCTTTGCTTCTTGTTACAATTGCGACTATTTCAAACTGGTCTAAAGCCTTGTAAGCAAAGGCGTGAGAACGCCCCATATTGCCTGCGCCAACAACTATTACCCTAATTTTTTTCATTATTTTTCAGACTAATAGAGATTTATTTTTTTTCAATTACTAAAAGAAAAAAGGCCTGCGTTTTACACAAGCCTTTTTGATTTAAATAATTTAAGAAAATTCAAATTACATTCCCGGGTGCTTAGCGCCAGAGCCGGATTCCCTGCTTCTGTCGATAGCTTGAAGCGCAAGATAATTTTCGCCAAATTGCTTCATATTATCTTCTTCAGTGTCAAAAATGTCAAAGTGGCCTTCTTCGTCTGCAGTTAGGTCTTCAAATAATTTTTTAGAAACACTGTCGGAATTTTCAGAACAGATTTTTGCCCACTCATTGTAATGCTTTACGCTGTCTTCTTCTAAACCCATAGCGCACTTTAGCATTTCTTTAACATCGCAAATAGATTCTGCATGTCTTGGGCGCTTCATGATAACATCGCCCTTCAAAAACAAAATACGTTCTGCAAGTTTTTCAACATGAGTCATTTCTATAATTGCAAGCCTTTTAAAAATTGCAGCAAGAGGATCATAGCCTCTGTCATCGCAAACGAAATGGAAATACATATACTGGTCAACAGCCAAAAGCTCTTCACCAACTGCCTTGTTTAAGAGTTCGATACTTTTATCACGATTCATATTCTATCCTGTTTTTGTTTATAATTAAAAATATTGGAAAGGACTTGTTTATTATCGTAAACTTTAAGTTTTTTTTAAAGCATTTTTTGCAAAAAATATTTTAGCATTATTGATAAAAGGTATTTTAATCTTGCAATCAAATTTGCTGCTGTTTTGCTTTCTTACGAAAAGCAAAAATTATTAATTCTTTTATAGGAACAAAATGGAAACTTATACAGTGGCATGTATGAAATGGGGCACTAAATATGGCCCCGAATATGTTAATAGACTCTTTAATATGGTATCCAGAAATACCACTTTAGATTTTAAATTTATTTGCTTTACAGACGACGCCACAGGCCTATTGCCTGAAATTCAGGCCCTGCCCCTGCCCCCAATGAATCTGCCGGATGGCAAAGAAAGAGGCTGGCGCAAACTTTCTTTATTTCAAGGTAATATTGGCTTGGAAGGGCGTGTTTTGTTTATAGATTTAGACATAGTGATAGTCTCAAACATAGACAACTTTTTTACTGCCCCAGGAGATTTCATTTTCATCAAACACTGGAAACCTTCTAAAAAACAAGGCATAGGTCAAACTGCTGTTTACAGATTTGAAGCAAATAAATTTGCCTTTCTTTTTGAATATTTCATGGAACACATTGATGAAGTTAAGGCAAATTACAGGCATGAACAGGCCTATGTCAGCGATATGCTAAACAAGCGTGGTCTTATAAACTTTTGGCCAGAAGAATGGATGCCAAGCTTTAAATATAAGTGCATGTATCCCTTCCCTTTAAATCTTTTTATGAAGCCTGTGATACCCACAAATGCCAAGATGATAATTTTTCATGGCAACCCAACGCCGGACCAAGCACTTGCGGGCAAAACCAAAGGCTCTTTCAAGAAATTTATAAGACACGTTAAAACTCCCGACTGGCTAAAGAAAAACTGGAATTAAGTTCTATTTTTAACAAAAAACCTGCTAATTCAGCAGGTTTTTTGCATTAATAAAGCGTTGTCAAATTGTGGCTAAGGCTAGGCGCTAGAAAATTTTTAGGTCGCAGCATATTTTAATATGTAAGACTTAAAAATATTTCGACGCAACGACGCATAAGCCCAATTTCAGAACGTTTTAAAAAGCTGTCAAATTGAGGCTAAGATGAGTATTCAAAAAAAATCCCAACTAGGAGTGTAGTAAACCTACATGACTAGTTGGGATTTTTTATTGAAACGGAATATTAGCCCAATTTCACAGCTTTTTTATGGGGTTACGATATTAAAGACAGGATCAAACTTCTCAAAGTAAGAGTCTAGTTCTTCAATTATCTTTTTGTCGCCCTCAAGCTTGATTAGTCCATCTTTGTAGAGTTTCTCAAAACTTGCGCTGCGTCCTATAATTTTGTCCATTTCAGACTTATTCATAGATATGCTTAAAGCAGCCTTTGAAGAAGCCTTGCCCTCTGTATAAATTAACACAGAGTTGTTAATTTCGACCAAATATTTTGCCTTGAGGTCTGGGAAGTCAAAATTGAGTGTCAGAGATTTTCCATCTGCAAACTTTGCATTTAAGCTGATTCCAAGATAGTCAAAAACCATGTCGAGCGACATTGCCTTAACAGTTTCCGGACTTACAGTTCCAAAGAACGCAGGCACTTGAGGCTTGCCATTTCTTAGCTCTGAGGCGCCTTGCAAATAGTTTGCACGCCATGTGGT
>JAVBSE010000076.1:0-10467 GCA_031547315.1 Opitutales bacterium | reverse complement strand
AGGGCGCAAGCAAAATTTATCCTATGGATACTACAGAGTTTAATGCTTATCCGCCTACTTTAGATTTGGGTTTGGCAAGAAATGTTGACAGACTTTACAATACTAACACTTTGCGCTTTGGTATAGAAAACGTTTTCCAGACAAGAGACGGAAGCTATGGCTCAAGAGAAATTGCAAGGCTTGATATGTATCAAGACATAAATTTTTCTAAGTATCCTTACGAGGGAGATCCTAATCGCAAATCTTCTTATTCAGACTTTTATACAAATCTGTCTGTAAGCCCTGCAAGGTGGCTAAGTTTTGGCATATATAACAGGGTTAATACAAACGATGGAACTTGGGCTGAGGCCAGTGCCTATGTAGAGCTTAAAGATATGGACGCATGGCGCATAGTCTTGGGCAATATTTATTTAGACAGCCTGAATTTGAAGCAGTATTATGTTTTGGCAGACGTTCGTTTGTCTGAAAGATATTCTCTTAGCGGCGCTTGGTATTATGATGGCGACTTGGCTAAAATGACTTATCAGGTATATTCTTTAAAGCAGCGCTTGGGTAACTCTTGGATTATTGAATACTATATTTCAAACAGAAGCGGCGCTACAAGAAATGATAACGCTTCTGTTGGTATTCGTGTAAATTTGCTCACTTATTAAGCCATGGCGGAATTAGTACAAGAAGATGCAATCTTGGGCAGTCCGGAATTTTCTATAAAGCTGCCTATATTTGAAGGTCCGCTGGATTTGCTTCTTTTTTTATTAAGAAAAAACGAGATAGATATTTATAATATTCCTATCGAGCAAATCACCAAGCAGTACTTGGCTGTCATCAGGGCAATGAAAAATTTGTCTTTAGACATAGCGGGAGAATTTTTTGTAATGGCGGCAACTTTGATGTACATTAAAAGCAGAATGCTGCTGCCTCAAGACGAGCGCCTTGTTCAAAATACTGATGAAGAAGAAAGCGATGTTGACCCAAGGTGGGAGCTTGTAGAACAGCTTTTGGAATACAAAAAAATTAAACAGGGCGCAATGTACTTGGAAGATTTAATAAGCGCACGTCAGGGCTGCTTGCCAAGAATTGTTGCTCAAAAAGAAGAAGCAGACGAGCGCCCTTTAAAAAATTCTGACAGAATAGAAATTTGGAATACATTTAACAATGTCTTGCGCAGGCTTGCCGAAAAACTAATTGAGGGCGAAATTGTAGGCGAGCAAGTTTCTGTTTCAGACAGGATGGAGCATATACTAAATTTTAAGGCAGAAAAATTTACTTTTACTTCGCTTATAGAAGGCGAAAAACTAACAATTCCGCTTTTGGTTTCTACTTTTTTGGCAGTCTTAGAGCTTACAAGGCTGGGGCGCCTAGACCTAATTCAAGACGAAAGCTTTGGTGAAATCTATTTAACACGCTTAGCAGAGCCTGCAGTGCAAACCTTTGCAGAGCCTTCAAAAGAGGCAGATTTGTCTGACTGGGAAGGCGATGAAACTGCAGACGAATCAGCAGCAGATGAAAACATTTTGGAAGGAGAGGATTCTTAAATGAAAAAAAATGAAAAAGCGCATTTGCTTGGCATAGGCTTAGATTCTGATGGTCATAAGCGCATTACGCAGGCAGAAAAATTTTCCATAGTTGGCGGTACAGAAGAAACTCATGAAATGCTTTCTGAAACTGCAATAAAAACTTTTGAAGACCTAAAGCGCAAGGGCAAAGAATTAGAAGATACCGACCCAGAGGAATTGGGCGACATCATCAGAAAAAACACTCCTAAAAAATAAAAATTTATGAAATATTTTGGAACAGACGGCATTAGAGGCAAATATCAGGGCGAGTTTATTAACGAAGATTTTTTCAAGAAAATCGGCGCTGCGGTTTCCGTATATTTTGCGGGTAAAAATCTAAAAATAGCCCTAGCCGGCGACCCTCGCTATTCTTCTGAAAGCCTTGCAAGTGCGTTTTGCGAAGGCTTAAAAGGCAATATAGAAGTTTTGAATTTTGGCTCAATCCCTACGCCTGCGCTTGCTTTTGGCGTATTGCAGACAGGAGCAGATTTGGGCGTAATGATAACAGCTTCTCATAATCCAAGTTCAGATAACGGAATCAAATTTTTTGACTCTAAGGCATTAAAAGCTTCAGATGAATTTCAGGAAAAAATTGAAAATTTAATTGATGAAGGGGCTCTTGCAGAAGGCGAATCTGCTAAAGTTTTAAAGCAGGATATGCGTTTAAAATATATAGAAAAAATGAGCTCTATCTTGCCTGCAAACTCTTTTAAAGGTTTAACAATAGCTTTAGACTGTGCAAATGGCGCAACCGCAGGAATTTCCGGTGAAGTTCTAAGAAACTATGGCGCAGAAGTTTTTGAAATAGGGGTTTCTCCTGATGGAAAAAATATAAATCAAGAAATTGGCAGCGAGCACACTGAAAAACTAAGAGAGCTTCTTGCAAGCAAAAATGCCTTTATAGGTCTGGCGCATGATGGCGATGGCGACAGACTTGTGGTTTGCGATGAATTTGCAAATCAGATAGAGGGCGAGTGCATACTTGGGCTTATCGGCATAAATGAAAAGCTTAAGGGGGCTCTGCAAGGCGGGGGTGTAGTTACAACTATACAAAGTAACACAGGGCTGGACGAGTCTTTAAAAAAAGAGGGCATAGACGTTTTTAGAAGTGGCATTGGCGATAGGCTTGTAATGCAGCTTATGCTTGAAAAAAACTGCAATATTGGCGGCGAAAATTCCGGGCACTATATTTTTACAGAAGTTTCTCCTTGCGGCGATGGTTTGGCTGCTGCGCTAAAACTTTTAGATACTTTGCTTGCGCTAAAAATTAAGCCTTCAGAAATTTCCGCAAAAGTTTCGCTTTATCCTTGTGTTTCAAAGGCTTTGGCGGTTGCAAGAAAGCTGCCTGTTAATGAGGCAAAAAATTTGTCTTTGGCTATGGCGCAGGCAGAAGAAAAGCTGGCAGGCAAGGGACGTATTTTAGTGCGCTATTCTGGCACGGAAAATAAAATCAGGCTTTTGGCAGAGGGCGAAAATGAACAGCAAGTAAAAGAAATTATGCAGAAACTTGTTAAATCTGTAGAAATTGACTTGCAGTGATTTTAAAATTTTCCTATTTTAAATCCTTAACTTTTATTCCAAGTATATTTTATGGCAGACGAAAACGAAATCAAGGGTGGTATCGAGGAAAAGCTAACGGACATTGATCCGCGTTTTAGAAAACAGGTAGAAGCTGCAAAAAGCTCTATAGACAAGGGTAATCCGGCCTATGCAGTTGGCATTTGTCAGACTATCTTGCAAAAGAACCCCGCTTGTGTTGAAGTGCGTGAAATATTGCATTTGGCAAATAAAAAGCTTGTTGGTAAGCCAAATTTTATTGCTCAAATTTCTGCCTCAATAAATGGACCTATTTTTGCAGGTAAAGTTAAGGGCATGATGAAAAAAGACGGCATTGAAAAGGTTTTGGATGAGGGTGAAAAACTCTTAAAGCAAAATCCTTACAATGTTGGCGTGCTTAAAGCTATGGGCGATGCTGCTGCAGACGCTAATTATTGGTCTACTGCCGCAGTGTGCTATAAGGATATTTCTGAGGCTAAACCAAAAGATTTAAAAAATTTGTTCGAGCTTGGCAATGCCTATGTTAAGTCATTGAGGGCAGACGAAGCTACTAAAATTGGTGAAGCAATCTTGAGGGTTGACCCTTCAAACGGCGCAGCGCAAGGCCTATTGCGTGAGGCTTCTGTTGTCAAAACAATGACAAAAGACAGATGGGAAGAAGAAGGCTCTGCTGTTGATAAGGTTGCAAACTCTGCAGAAGCGCAGGCAAAGCTTGAGGCAGACAGAGTTGTTAATGATGAAGAAACTCTTTCCAGAATTGTCGACAGAGTTAAAGGCCAGATTGAAGCAGACCCCGAGAACATCAATTTGTATCGTGAAATTTCTCAGCATTTGCGCACTTTAAAGCGCTTTGGAGACGCGCTTTCTTATGTTCGTAAAGCAAGAGAGCTTCCTATGGGCAAGGCTGACACTACTTTGGAAAAACTAGAGAGCGATTTGGTTTTGGCAGATATGGATCAGTCTTTGGCAGCAGTGAAGGCTAAGCTTGAAGCAAATCCTAGCGACGAAGCTTTGAAGTTGGAGTATAAAGAATTAAAAACCAAGATGCACTCGTTTAGGCTAACAAACGCCAAGAATATGGTTGAGCGTTATCCTAACGATTTTAACTATCGCTACATACTTGGAACTTTGCTTTATGAAGATGGAAAGATGGATGAGGCTATTGCTCAGTTCCAGCTTTCTCAGCGCAATCCTAAGGTGCGTTTGCAGTCCTTGTTGGGTTTGGGGCGTGCATTTTTGGCCGGCAAAAAGTACGACTTGGCAGTTGATCAGCTTGAAACGGCAAAACGTGAAAGCTTGATAATGAATGAATCTAAAAAAGAAATCATTTACGAGCTTGCCCACTCTTATGAGCTTATGGGGCAGGCAGACAAAGCTTTTGTTGAGTTTAAAGAAATCTATTCCAGCGATATTGGCTACAAGGATGTTTCTGCTAAAATCAACGCATATTACGAAAATAAAAATAAGTAATTCTTTGATGTTTTCTCTTGGGCGGTTTTTTCTAAAACCGCTCTTTTTATTTAGAAATCAGTATTATAATTTGGTTTTTACTCAGATTTTTTGAGGGAGAATAATGCTTGACAGGCAAATTCAAATCTAAAAAATCGAACGTTTATTTTTTAAGATGAAACAGCGCACAATTTTAAGAGAAGTAAGCATAAGCGGAACAGCATTGCACACTGCAGCAGAGGTTACATTGACCCTCAAACCTGCTCCTGAAAACACTGGCATTGTGTTCAGGCGCACAGATATTTATGGCAAGCCGGAGCTTAAGCCTACTATCGATCTTGTAGACGACCTTGTAAGAAACACAAGTGTGGCCCAAGGGCACGTTAAACTGCACACAATAGAGCACGTTATGGCATCTTTGTGGAGCATGGACATAGATAACTGCATTGTAGAAATGAATGCTGCCGAACCTCCTATTTTAGATGGCTCTGCAAAGCATTTTGTGAATTTAATTCAGAAGGCGGAAGCAGTAGAACAAGATGCAGAGCGCGAATATTTTGAACTTAAAACTCCGCTTTCTGTAACAGAGGGGAATCGCTCTTTGATAGCACTGCCTTATGATGGTTTAAAAATTACCTGCACTTCTGCGGACGACAGAGGCGTGCATACTCAGCATCTTTCTTTGGATATTGATTCTGAAATTTTCCAAAGCGCAATTGCCCCTGCAAGAACTTTCACAATTTATGAAGACATTGAAGAGCTTCTTAAAATGGGCAAAATTCAAGGCGGAAGCCTTGATTCTGCAATAGTCATTAAGGGCGACAAAATTCTGTCTAAAGAGCCTTTGCGCTATCAGGATGAATTTGTGCGCCATAAGATACTGGATATTTTGGGCGACATTTCTTTGCTTGGAAAACGCTTAAAGGCGCACATAGTTGCTGTCCGCCCTGGGCACGCATTAAATGCCAAGCTTACGCTTAAAGTTTTTAAGCAGATGCAAGAGCTTAAAGATGCCCCTCAAAAAAAGGCGGAAAGCTCTCCTAAAAAAGCAAAACTTTCTACAGAAACAAGTTTGGATATACGCAGAATTTTAGATTTGATTCCGCATCGCTATCCATTTGTTCTTATTGACAGAGTTTGCGAAATTAAAAGCGATACAGAGCTTGTTGCAATTAAAAATGTTACAATAAACGAGCCGTTTTTTCAGGGGCATTTCCCCGGAAATCCTGTTATGCCAGGCGTTTTGCAGCTTGAAGCTATGGCGCAGGCTGCAGGCATTTTGATGTTCAAGAAAGTTTCCGGCGATGGCAAATTGGCTCTTTTTATGAGCGCCGATAAGGTTAAATTCCGCCGCCCTGTATTGCCCGGCGATCAGCTTGAAATTGAAGTAAAAATTGTTCAAATGCGTGGACTAAGCGTTGCAAATGCCGATGCAGTATGTAAGGTTAACGGCAAGCCTGTAAGCTCTGCAAGCCTTATGTTTACAATAGTTGACGTTCCTGAAAGTAACTACTAATTCTTATGTCTAAAATTCACCCCACAGCAATTATTGAAGACGGAGCCAAGCTTGGCAAAGATATTGAAGTTGGCGCATATGCCTACATAGGTTCTGAAGCTGAAATTGGCGATGGCTCTGTGGTTTTTCATCACGCCACTGTTGAGGGTTTTACAAAAATGGGAAAAAATAATCAGGTTTTTCCTTACGCATACATTGGCGGCAAAACTCACGACCTAAAATATGTTGGAGGCAAGCCAGGGCTTAAAATTGGCGATGGCAATGTATTCAGAGAATATGCAACTGTCCACTTGGCAACAGCGCCTGATACTTTTACAATTATTGGCAATAATAATCATATTCTTGCCTACTCTCACGTTGCGCACGACTGTATAGTTGGCAATAATATTGTAATGAGTTCTCATGCAGCCTTAGGCGGCCATGTTGTTGTTGAAGACAGGGTTGTTATTGGCTGGAATTGCGGGGTTCATCAATTTTGCAGAATAGGCGCTTATGCTATGGCTGCAGCCACTGCAAAAATAGTTAAAGACTTGCCTCCGTTTATGGTGGGCGAAGGTTCGCCTGCAAGTGTTTGTGCAATAAATAAGCTTAATATGCAGCGCAATGAATTTTCAGAGGCAGAAATAAACACAGCATTTAGCTGCTTAAAACTTTTGTATATGAAGGGGCTAAATCGCAAAACGGCAATTGAAGAACTTGCCAAACGCCCCGATGCAGATGGCAGAGTTGTTCAAATGATTTTAAAATTCTGTAACGACTCTACAGAAAGAGGTTTATAAAAAATAAAAGCAAGTTTATCTAAACTTGCTTTTATTTTTTGCTATCTTCTAAAGTTAGAGCCGGAACTTGTAAGCGCATCCAAATCTATCAAACTGCGCTGTTTATTTGTATTTACAATAGGGCGGATTACAGGCTCAGGCTCAGTAGCTTTTTTGAAGCCAATTTCTAAAATAAGGTCGTTATTAAGTTTAGCCGCTTCTTTTACTCCTAAAGTTGCCGCCGCTTCAAAAAGAACCTGCGCTTGGCGTTTATCTTGCTTTACGCCTTCGCCATTTTGATACAATTTGCCAAGAAAAACCATGGATTCAGGATCGCCATGCAAGACAGCGCTTGTCCAAACTGCAAGGGCTTTCTGAACGTCTTTTTCAACGCCAAGTCCATAATAATAACACTCACCAAGTCTTGTTTGGGCGTGTACAAAGCCTTTTTCTGCGGCGTATTTCCAGAGTTCAAAGGCCATTTTAGGGTCGTCTCTTTCAACGCCTACGCCAGTGGAATAGCAGTATGCAAGGCTGTTTGCAGCTTTAATATTGCCGCCTGTTGCAGCTTTTTGCCACCAATAGACTGCTTTTTTCATGTCTTTTGTGGCTCCTGCACCTTCAGAGTATGCGCAGCCCAAGAGATATTGACTTAACGGGTGCCCTGACTTTGCGCCAAGATCCCAATATTTAGCGCCCTTAACCTGATTCTTTTTTGCGCCAATTCCAAAGTAGTAAACTTCGCCCATTCGGCAAAGCGCATCAGGATTTCCGCGAGAAGCCGCCATATACCACCAATAAAGAGAATGCTCGCTGCTTGGTTCTATATATTCGCCATTAGAGAAAAATTCGCCAAGCTCGAACATAGATTCAGGGTCTCCGGCATTTGCCTTTTGAAAAACGCCCTCATAAACTTTGAGTTTTTGAATTTGCTCAGGAGAATAAGTAATCTCTTTACGAGCAGCTTCTTGCTGTTCTTCTATTGCATAAATTGCCTTTAGCATTTCTGCGGAAGGAGCAGGTATTTTATACTCGTACTCTTTTTCTTTTGGAGTGTCTTGAGCAAACAGGCCGGCAAACAAATTTAGAATTGTTAAGCTAAAAAATATTTTTTTCATTTTGTAAGATTCCTTTTATGCTTTAAAAGCATAGCCATCATTATCTGAGCAAAGCTTAGCGCCGCAGTTAAAGAGTTCAAGTTTTATCTTAATCTTTTGCTTTAAGAAAATTTGCGCAAAATTTACCTTGGACCTTTGTCTGCCATGGGGACAAGCTGTCCATCACTTTCGTCTGCATAAGGAGAGGTTTTTATTTTAACGCCAAAAACAAAAAGCATCATGCGTTCGGCTCTAATATACCTAAAGTCTCCCGGCCAAAGCAGCCCGGGTTTGCGTGGGTTTTGCAGGCTGTATACTTCTATATGTCCATGCCCATATTTGCTTTCATCTTGCCTGTCTGAAACCTGAGTGATTTTTTCGTAAAGTCCAAGCCTGCCCGCATTACTTAATGTTTTTACGCCAATCGGAATAGGCTGCATATTAATAACAGACGTTGCTCCCACAGGAATTGCTTCTAAAGACATGTCTAAAAGTTTATAATGAAGTTTGCCTTCCACCTCAAAAAGCCCAAGGGCAAAATCAATAAGACCATTTGTATCTACAGCAATTTCTCTGGTGAAAACATCTTCGCCATCTTTTAATTTGTGGCTAAAAAATACAATGTTAGAACTTTTGGGCAGTGTATAATTTCTACCTAAACCATAGCCTGTTTCGGTTCTTAAAGGAACATACTCTTTATTGATTAAAACAAAAAGCTCTCTTGGTTTTTTATCGGCAGACAAGAAGTAAAAAACCATGTCGTTTGCTGTTGGTTTTGGCCAAGTGTATTGCCTGTTTATCTGAGGTTTTGGCTGGGCAAATAAAAACGTAAAGCCAAATATAAAAATAAATGCTATTAAAAATTTTTTCATAAAGTAGTGGGTAAGTTATTTATCTTTTGAAAAAAACAAAGAGTTTTAAATCTGTCAATTTTTAAGTTTAAGGGAAAATAGTGTTTTAGGTATATGAGTTCATATTTGGTTAATGTATTATTTTTTTCCTTGTAAAAATTGAGTCTTAAATATTATATTGGACTCGCTTCTTTAAGGTGCTTGCACATTAGAGGGCTTGGTTTTTAGAGCACACTACCAGCTCTAAAAGCCATATACTTACATCTACCCAACAAAAACTATTTTCTGAAATATGAAACCCTCGCTTACTATAAATAAAAGGCGCAGAAGGGGCTTTGCCCTTATTTTGGCTGTGTCTGCAATGTCGTTCATGGTGCTTCTTACGCTGACTTTGTCCTCAGTTGTCAGCAGCAAGTTGCGCCTTTTAAATGCTCAAAAAGAACATAGGCTTGCCCGCTCAAACGCTTTGCTTGCGCTCAGCGTTGCAATATCAGAAGTTCAGCGCACTATGGGTCCTGACAACGCAGTCAGTTTCCCTGCAAGTCTTCTTGATTCAGACCCAACAACTCCACGCATTGAGGGCGTTGAAAGCCCCTATCTTACAGGCGTACAAAAGTTTGAAATAAATAATTCTAAAAAAACATTTTTAGAGGTCCAAGAAGAACAGCGCAGCGATTTTGAAACTCTAAAAAATACAGGGCAGGCGCAGCAAAATTCTAGTATTACTTGGCTTGTGTCTTCAACTAAAAGACTCACAAACCCTATCGCAGAGTCTGTTGAGTCTCTTAATGCAGAGACAATAAAACTTTCTTCATACAAAATTTTGTCTAACTATCCCAACGAATATGGCGGCAAAATTTTGAATGATATTAAAAGCGAAACAGTAAACGTATATGCAGGTAAAATAGAGCTTGAAACAGGCAGCTACGCTTGGTGGGCAAGCGATGAAAGCACAAAGGCAAAATTAAATCTGCATAGGCCCGACAGCTATCTTAATAAGCAGCCAATGGGGGCCGCAACAGATTTTAGCGCCCCTGCAGACAGTCGCATTCCGCAAATTTCTTATCTTGGTTTTGTTGACGCACTAAGTTCTTATCAGCTCAATCCATTTTTAAACGGTTATTCAGAAGAATATACTAAAATTTTCTCAAAAATTACAAATATGGACGAGTTTGCGCTTATCGATTCTGAAATCGGCAAGTGGGCAACCGAAAACAGCGGCGACTATACAACAAGCTCTTTTTCTGTTCCTGTTGACGTTACACAGGCTCGCTTAAAAGAAGACCTTAGTGTTTACATAGAAAAAGGCTATGGGGCAGAAGATGTCTATCCAATTATCAGAGGACATACAAACGACAGAGACTACATAGGCCCTAAGTTCGAGCTTGATAGCTACGATATCAATCTCCCCAGAATGGGCATGCTAAAAGACTACGCCACAATAGCACGCCAAGCCGATAAAGACCAAACGCCAAAATTTGATCACGCAGTTGCGCCAAAAGAACGTGCAGAAAATGCAAAAAACGAGTCTAAACATGGGCTTTATCCCATAATGACTGCATTAACTTATACTTTTAGAGTTGCTTATGAATTGCAAAGCGGGGCAAATTTTTACACATCAGGTAGCAAAATAAAAATTTATCTCATGTTTTATCCAAGGGTTTTTCTTTGTAATCCACATAC
>JAVBSE010000133.1:0-9154 GCA_031547315.1 Opitutales bacterium | reverse complement strand
AAAATAAGCAAGAAGCAAAAGCACCCCAACAAGGGAAATTTTTAATATTTTTTTGAATACTCTCATCGCCATTTAAAACTTTAAAATTGCGCCGGCCCAAGATAAGCCGCCGCCAAACGACGCAAGCACGCCAAAACTGTTTTTTACAGGGCTTGCGCTTGAAAGATATTCATCAAGAGCAAGCAAAACAGACGCTGACGCAGTATTGCCCACACGCTGCAAATTAGTAAAAAACTTGGCCCTATCAATGCCTGTTTTTTCCGAAAGGCTATTTACTATATTGATATTTGCCTGATGCGGAATTACCACAGAAATATCGCTTTTTTTAACGTCAAATTTTTCTATAACGCTGTCTATAATTTCGCTGCCCTTTGTAACTGCAAATTCAAAAACAGCCCTGCCATCCATTTTAAAATAAATATCTTTATTATCTTGGATTTTAGAAATTGGAATTTCGCCCATGCCTGCTTTTACTGTAACAGTTTCATAACCGCTTCCGTCTGTTTTTAAAATAGCGCCAAGCACTTGAATTCCTGATGTTTCCGAACTTAGCAAAACAGCCCCTGCTCCATCGCCAAAATATGGAAAGGTAGAAAAATTTGTTGGGTCTAAAATTTTTGAATAGGCATCTGCTGCAATTAAAATCACATTTTTTGCAGCCCCAGATTCTAACAAAGACCTACCCACTTCCAACAAAAATACACTGCCGCTGCAAACAGAATTAACGTCAAATGCAAATGCATTATGCGCACCAAGCTCATTTGCCACTTTGGCAGCAGTTGCAGGAATAGACCTATCTGCAGTAGAACTTGCAAGCACAACTGCATCTATTTTTGACACGTCAAAACCTATCTTTTCAATGCACTTTTTAGCAGCCTTTAATGCCAAAGTTGATGTGCGTTCATCATCTGAACATCTGTATCTAGATTCCACCCCGGTTTTAGCCTTAATCAAAGGCAATGAAGCTTTTGGAAACTGCAAAAGCTCTTCATTTAAAACTTTTTTTTCTGGCAAAGCAGAACCTGTAGATACTATGTATGAAGGCATAAAAATTAATCCAAAGATTCAAGAATTTCTGAAAGCTCTGCAACAGACATTTCTGGCATTGGCAAAACTTCTTGAGCTTTTTCTCCTATTATTGAACTTAGATCCATCTGAAAATTCACAATTGTCATTGAGTCCATTCCAGGAATATCTTGGAATCTTGTTTCCGCAGAAACATTCATCTTTGCGCTTTCAGGATTAGAAATTTTTACAGCTTCTATAATATCTTTAACATATTTACTCATAATTTTTCTTTCGTTGATTAAAATTTAATTGCATTGCAACCCCAGCAAAGCCCTGCGCCAAAGCCGCATATCAAAGCATAATTTGTTTTTGGCAAAGCAGAATCTAACATATAAAAATCTAAAGAAATTAAAGTGGACGCCCCGCCGGTATTGCCAAGTCGATTTATATTTATTTCAAAATCGCTAACTTTTGCAGAAATTTCTGCAGCTATTTTTTCTATGATATTTATATTTGCCTGATGCAAAATAAAGCGATTCAAATCTTTAACAGACAAGGAATTTTTAGCCAAAAATTCCTTAATAATTTCAGGAACTTTTGTTGTGGCAAATTCGTAAATAGCTTTGCCATTCATAGAAATACAGTAATCTGCCGAATTTGCATCTTTATTAAAAGGCATTTCAGAACCGCCACCCTTTATTGTTACAGCTTCAAAATTTTCGCCATCTGTTTTAAGTATTGCAGGCAGCAGTGTTGGCTTGTCTTTATTAGATGAATTTTCTGCACTTAAAATTACAGCACCTGCACCATCGCCAAAATAAGGATAGGTTGAAAAATCTTTTGGATTAAGAAATTTTGAAAGGCAATCTGCATTTATAATCAAAACATTTTGGGCCGAGCCTGCCTCAATGAAAGCACGCCCGGTTTCAAGAGTAAATACTCCGTTAGTGCAAGCTGCCGACATATCAAACGCAAAAGCATTTTTAAGCCCAAGCATACTGGCAAGTCTTGTTGCTGTTGCGGGGAAAAGCCTATCTGGCGTAGATGTGGCAAGTATAAGCGCCCCAATTTCTTCAGGCTTCAGAGCCGATTTTTCCATGCACAACTTGCCTGCCTCAAAAGCAATATCAGAAAGTTTTTGGTCTTCTGCAATATGATGGCGTGATTCTATGCCTATTTTAGCTTTAATCAAAGGTATTGCAGCCTTGGGAAAATTTGTAAAATCTTCATTAAGTTTTAGTTTTCCTGGCAAATATGATGCAGTTGAAATTAATTTTACAGACATATATATTATTTATTAAATATAATTTTATGAAAAGTGTCGCTAATGCGAGAAATCAGTTTTGTCAAAGAATTCAAGCTTGAGATATAACAAGTAAGAGCAAAAACTAAAACTTGAACAAGACAAACCAAAATCATCGGACAATTAAATTTTTGCAGAAGTGGATAAATGCATAAACTTGCAAACAAAGTGCAAATATACATGTGAAATATATATACAGACATACTGTTTGTACCTATTTGAGTAAAAATTTTTATGCGCCTTCCCCACATAAAAGAAAACAAAAATAAAAGTGCGGAAAAACTCAGCAAATAATAAATGCCTCCCAAAAGTAAGTACTTAAATACACTGCTTTCATGAAAGCTTCCGGGAGTAAGCTCTATTTTAAAAACAATCTTTAACGCCACGCAAAAAAGCAAAACAAGAAAAACTGCCAAAACAGAAAGATACTTATAGTTCGACATCCTTAAGCTTACAATTTTTTCCCAAGAAATAGCTATGCCCAAAAAGTAAAAAGGCATGTATCTTAAGCCACCCAAAATAACATTAGCAGAATCTCCAAAAAATGCGGAAGACAGCCCTAAAAATATAACAAGAAGCATATAAAATTTAACTCTTATTATTATTGGAGCGATAATACGCCAAACTATTAAAGCCAATATAAACCACAATATGCTGTGCGCACGCAGATCTACAAATGAAAGCAGTGCAGAATCAAGCGTAAGTTTTCCTGTTTCATATAGCATTCCAATTCTGAAAGGATACAAAAGCAAAAAGCCTGCAAAAAAGAATGAAATTAAATTGAATATAGAGCCATGATTTGCAGAAGTTTTTACTTCTTTGCTATGAAAAAAGCCTGCACAAAATGAAAAAAGAGGCATACAAATGGGCATAAGAATCAGCATAATATATTTTGCGCAAAACCTACCAATAGATGTGTCATAGCCAGACATATGCCCATAAGCAACCCCCATGATTGCAATCGCCTTCAAGTTGTTCAATAGGAACATATTTTTAGGCGAATATAACTGCAGTGGACTTAATTTTATTTTCTCGCTGGTAGACATAATATAAACCGCTAATGCTATATTTTTCCGCAAGTAAATGTCAATTTCAAAGAAATTAAGATATTTCTTAGCAATAAAAAACCCTGTAAACGTTTACATTTACAGGGTTTTATTTAATTGGGCCGGGTGGGGATTGAACCCACGACCAAACGATTATGAGTCGTCTGCTCTGACCGCTGAGCTACCAGCCCGAATTAAAACATTTCACAATGTAGTTAATTTGTATTCTTGCAAGCATTTTTTTGAAGAGATTTCTTATTTTAGAAAAATTCGACATTTTACAAACAATGATTTTCTCTTATTTGTTTGTGCATTGATGCAAATCTTGAAACTTTAAATGAGGCAAGCCAAGAATGAAGAAAATTTTGCAAAAAAAAGACTGACAATTTAGTGTCAGTCTTTTTTGTTTTTTTGAAATTTTATATTACAAAATTTCTGCAATTTGCACTGCGTTTAGTGCTGCACCCTTCCAAAGTTGGTCGCCGGCAACCCAGAAAGACAAACCATTATCGAACGCCATATCTTTGCGGATTCTGCCTACTGCGCACTTTTCTTTGCCTTGGCAGAAAAGTGGCATTGGGTACTTCAAGTTTGAAGGGTCGTCCTGCAATTCAGAGCCTGCAAATGCTGCAATTGCCGCCCTTGCCTTTTCTACGCAAACCGGTTTTTCAAACTCTGCATTTATTGCAATGCTGTGTGCACGCTTAACTGGTATGCGCACGCAAGTTGTAGAGCACTTTAAATTAGGAAGCCCAAGTATCTTTTGAGATTCGTTTAGCATTTTAAGCTCTTCCTTAGTATAGCCATTATCTTGGAAAGAATCTATATGCGGAATTGCGTTAAACAAAATCTGATAGGGATAAATTGAGTTTGTAACAGTGCTGCCGTCTGCATACTGTTTAACTTGGTCTTCAAGCTCTTGCAATGCTGCTGCGCCTGTGCCGGAAACTGCTTGGTATGTTGCTGCAAAAAATCTTTTTAGTCCAAACTCTTTATGAAACGGAGCAAGCGCCATCAAAGAAATTGCTGTAGAACAATTTGGATTTGCAATGATATTCTTATGCCCCTTAATTGCGTCGGCATTAACTTCAGGAACAACTAAAGGAACTGTAGGATCCATGCGGAAAGCAGAGCTGTTGTCTATAGCAATGCAGCCCCTCTTTGCAGCCTCAGGAACAAGCGCCTTAGAGATGCTGCCGCCTGCAGAAAATATTGCAATGTCAAGCGTGTCAAAGCTTTCAGGCTTTGCTTCTTGGATAGTGAATTTCTTGCCGGCAAATTCAATTGTTTTGCCTGCGCTTCTTGAGGAAGCAAGCAAAACTAGCTCGCTCATCGGGAACTTTCTTGCAAAAAGAAGTTCAATGAGTTCTTGACCTACTGCGCCTGTTGCGCCAACAATACCTACTCTATAATTTTTAGCCATGGATATATATAAAAAAATTTTAAGTGTTTGTTCTGATTTACAAATTAAAGTCACAAAGTTTCTCATTTTTGTAGATATTGCCAAGCAAAAACTTTACTTTTTAGAAGGAAATAAAATTTTAGACATTTTCAGCGTATCCACATCCAGAAATCCGCCAAGCTGCATTGAGGGCTCTAATGGCACTCCGCTTGGGCTGCACAAGATAGATGGCAAGATTGGCGAAGGCCTCCCGCTTAATACAGTTTTTAAGGGAAGGCAAAGCGTTGGTCTGCTATCTGAACAATCTGATGCAGATAAAAACACTAATCTTATACTAGGCAGAATTATGCGTCTGCGTGGGCTTGAAGAAGGCAAAAACTCTGGCGGAAATTTAGACAGTTTTAACAGATACGTTTACATTCATGGAACAAATCAAGAAGACAAAATTGGCACACCAAACAGCCATGGTTGCATATTGTTAGATGCAAAATCGCTCAAAAAACTTTTTGACAATTGCCCTGACCAAACTCTTGTTTTAATTGAGCCTTAAGAAAAATCTTTTAAATGCCGAAAAATTTCTGTATAGTAGAACCCCATGCAATCAATACTGATAGTTGACGACGAAAAACATACAAGAGATGGGCTTATTGCAGCCCTCTCTGACAACTACGACGTTGCAGGCGCCGCCAATGCAGACGAGGCTTTCAGACTCATGGATGCTCAAGATTTTGACGCAGTTGTTACTGACTTAAGAATGTCGGGCAAGTCTGGAATGTACGTTTTAGAAAATGCAATAAGCAGGGCAAATGCGCCCACCTGCATTATGATGACAGCCTACGGAAATATAGATATTGCCGTTGAAGCAATGAAGCATGGAGCCAGCGACTTTATCACAAAGCCAATAAATATTGAGCGCCTTGAAGTGCTCTTAAACAGAGCTTTAAAAAGACGTGAAGTGCAGCTTGAAACACAAAAGAAAGCAGAAAAAGAAAAGCCGCAAACAGAAAATTTTGCGATAAAATCTTCAGTAAAAACTGTTTCAAAATCTGACAGAGAAATTATTGCGCAAAGTGAAGAATTTAAACAAGTGCTAGAACAGGCAAAAAAAATTGCACCCACGAAAGCAAGCGCAATGCTCTTGGGAGAAACAGGCACAGGCAAAGAAATTGTTGCACAATTTATACATCAAAATTCGCCAAGGGCAAATGGAGCTTTTGTTGCAGTGCACTGCGCCGCTATCCCCGCAACGCTGATTGAGAGCGAGCTTTTTGGCTATGAAAAAGGCGCATTTACAGGCGCTGTAGCAAGAAAAACAGGCAAGGTTGAAGCTGCAAACGGAGGCACTTTATTTCTTGATGAAATTGGAGATATTGATGCGCAAACTCAGGTCAAGCTGCTGCGTTTTCTGGAAACAAGAACAATTGTAAGAGTTGGCGGAGTTCAAGAAATTCCGCTTGATATTCGCATAATTTGCGCAACCAATAAGAATTTAAAAGAGCTTGTTGAAAAAAATGAGTTTCGTGAAGACCTATATTATCGCCTAAATGTTGTAGAGCTTCGCCTGCCTGCCCTGCGCGACAGAAAACCGGACATCGAGGCATTGCTTAATTTTTATACTGCAAAATATGCTGATGAAAATTCTACATCTGCGCCAAAATATAGCAAGGATGCGCTGAATACACTTTTAAATTATTCTTGGCCCGGCAATATCAGAGAGCTGCGCAATTTTTGCGAAAATATTGTAGTGCTGCACAATGCAGAAACTATTGAAAGTTCTGACTTGGATTCTCGTTTTCATATAACAAAGCTTGCGGTTTCTGCCTCTGCCCTGCCCAAAACGCTTTCAAAAAAAGAAAACGATATTGCCCTAATTAAGCGTGCATTAGAAGAAAGCGGCGGAAACAAATCTAAGGCCGCAGACCTGCTGGGCATATCAAGGCGCACATTGCACCGCAAATTAGAAGAACTTGCAAACGAAGAAAACGCCTCTTAAGATTCGTTTTGAAGACCAAATCTTGCTGACAAAGATTCGGACAGACGCTAAAACTTTCTTTTAGAAAAAAGAAATCTAAAAAAAAGAGTTGAAATATCTGAAGCTATCTTCAAGATTATGTGTTTAATAATTTCTTAGAGGAACAAAAATGTTATATACACTTTTAATTATTTTCACATTGGTTTTGCTCATCATCTGCCCTTTGGTGGTTGTAGTAATTTTGATGCAGCGTCCTAATGCTGATGCGGGCATGGGTGCAAGTCTTGGCGGCGGCGCGGCAGAAAGCGCATTTGGCAGCGAAACAGGCAATGTGCTAACAAAGGTTTCTGTTAGAGGCATTATTTTGTTTTTCATACTTTGCTTTTGCTTGTTTTTGGGCAATGTTTACTACGCAAGAACAACAGTTAAATCTACAGCAGTAACACCAAGCCTTGGTCAGATTGTAGAGGCTGAAAATGCAGCTAAGGCTGCGGCAGAAAAACCAGAGGCCCCTAAGGCAGAAATGTCTGCTCCTGTTGCGCCTATGAACCCTGCAAAATAGTTTTTTTAAAAAGATTTAAAAAACTCGGCCTCAAAAAAAGAAGCCGAGTTTTTTTGGCTTAGCTCTTGAAATAAAAATAAAATTTTGATTTATTTGAGTGATGTTTAAATCAAAAACAGATATTTTACTTAGAGTATTTTTGCTTATTTTTTGCTCTGCAATTTTTTCCGGAAATTTATTTGCCCAGCAAAGGACCTCAAAAGCCCCTGAAAAAATTTACATATTAGACAAGGCAGAAGCTACAGAGCGTTGGAACGAATATTTTAATTCTGTGCCAATTTCCGACTATTGTTTCAAGGGCACTTTAGAACATCTGCCAAGAAAGGGAGAGTCTATTGTTTATGATGTAATTATGTGGGGCACTCATATAAAAGATTCTTTCGCAATTAGGGTAAATATAAAGAAGCGTTCATCGCAAGATGAGGCTAGAAATTTTTTGCTTATAAACAGGCAAGGAAAGTCTGAAATTTTTATTTCTAAAAATAATGAAATTAAAAAACTAAATGAAGATGATTGGAATAAGCCCCTTTTAGACGGACTGATTTACACGCCTTTTGACCTTTTAATGCCTTATCGCTATTGGGCTTGGGAATATGCAGGCGCAGCACGTGTGGGGCGTATTTTGCATTTTTACGACTTATATGTGCCAGAAAATTTGGCGGCAAAATTTCCTAATCTTAAAAAGGTGCGCATAGGGCTTAGTAAAGAATTTAATGCGCCTTTTCAGACAGAATATTTTGACGCTCAAAATAAAGTTTCAAGAACGCTCTCGCTTTCTTCTGTAAAAAAAGTTCAGGGCAATTGGCTTACAAAGCAAATTGAAATGCTTGATGAAAATACTAGAGACAAAGACAAAATTACAATTACAGACGCCCTATTTATTGACGCTTTAGACAAATCTGTTTTTGACCATAATAATTTGAATAAACTTGTCGATACACCTCAACTAGAAAAAATTTAAACTATGCCAAAAGATACCCGCTATCAAAAACTAGCAAAGCTTCTTTGCTCTTATTCTGTGAGATTAAAAAAATCTGAAAACGTACTTTTAGATATGTATGATGTTCCTTCAGCGATGACAGAAAGTCTCATAGAAGAAGCTGTAAAGCTTGGCGGAAATCCTCATGTAAATATTTCTGACGCACGCATTGCAAGAAAGTTAAATTTGCTTTCTTCAGATGAAAGGCTTGAAACTGCCGCTACACTAGAGCTTGCAAAAATAAAGAAAATGCAGGCCTACATTGCAATAAGAGGCTCTAATAATATTTACGAAAATGGCGACATCCCAAGTGCGCAAACTGCAAAAATTTCTGCGGCAATGAAGGCTGCTTTAAATTGGAGAGTAAATAAAACCAAGTGGGTTGTCTTGCGCTGGCCCACACCTGCAATGGCTCAGCAAGCAGGAATGAGCACAGAGGCGTTTGAAGATTTCTACTTCGATGTTTGCACTTTTGACTATTCAAAATTTTTGCCAGGCATGAACGCTCTTAAAAAACTGATGGAAAGTACAGACAAAGTGCACATTAAGGGCAAGGGAACTGACTTAGAATTTTCTATCAAAAACATACCCGCTATTTGCTGCGCCGGCGAAATGAATATCCCCGATGGCGAAGTTTTCACTGCCCCTGTAAAAAACAGCGTGGAAGGCGTTATTACTTACACTGCGCCAACAGTTTATCATGGCACATCTTTTGATGGCGTTAAGTTAGAATTTAAGAAGGGTAAAATTGTAAACGCCACAGCAAATTCTAACACAGAAAAACTGCGCAATATTTTAAATTCTGATGAGGGCGCTTCTTACGTAGGCGAATTTGCACTTGGCGTGAATCCTATGATAACAAAGCCTATGTCAGACATTTTG
>JAVBSE010000072.1:0-4854 GCA_031547315.1 Opitutales bacterium | reverse complement strand
GCCAGCCTATTTTTTGCAGGCTGCGACACAGTTAATACCTATGAGCCTGCAAACCCTAATGCGACTCCTACCACTGTTCAAGACAAGCGTGTGATTACAGACGCCTCTTTGAACAATTACGCCAGAGTAAGCAACGTAATTGGCGCATTTGCAGATGGTAAATTGCGTGTTCAGGCCAATGTAACAAACAGAACTTCATCTCAAACAGAATTTAACTATAAAATAGAATGGTTTGACGCAAACGGAATGGAAATTTCAAGCCCTACTTCGGTCTGGATAACAGAAACTATATTTGGCGGCGAAACTAAGACCATTGGCGCAGTGGCTCCAAGCCCCAAAGCTGCGGACTTCAGATTAAAACTTCTTCCAAAACAATAAAATTATGAAAATTAAAAATATCATCCTTGCAATACTTGCATCATCTATATTCCTATTTCAGGGCTGCGGCAGCGACCCAAAAAGAATAGCCTCTGACGACCCTAACAGGCTTGTTTCCAATGACGTTGACTCAAGAGACATTCAAGAAGCCGCAACAAAGCTTATAAACGAAGTTCTGGCCTCCGGCAAGTTAGACGCCTATAAGCCAAAACCAATCAGGCTCAAGCTTGCTTCAGTAAGAAACGAAACACGTTCTGAACTAAATATGAATATTGTTTCAGACAGAATCTTGATGGGGCTAAATAACTCTGGCGATATT
Organism: Opitutales bacterium; assembly: GCA_031547315.1. Lineage (GTDB taxonomy): Bacteria > Verrucomicrobiota > Verrucomicrobiia > Opitutales > Intestinicryptomonadaceae > Intestinicryptomonas. Next base: position 4,157 of record JAVBSE010000072.1, on the reverse strand, counting down.
TCTGCAATGGCAGAAGATGCCACAACAAAAGAATTGGCAAGGCTAAATCAGCTTGAAACAGGCAACGTTGCCCCTACTCCTAAGCTTACAATGCTTGTAACTTTAAGAGAGCTTGAATCAAGAGTGGGACGCTCAAAAGAAATCAGCTACTTTTTCTATGTGAAGATAAACAATAATCTTGGCGACACAATTTGGTCTGGCGAAAGAGAAATTGCAAAGTCTTCAACACGCTCCAGCGTAGGCTGGTAAAACTTTGATTTTAAAAAAAATTAAAGCCCGTTTGTGTTTTGCATATGGGCTTTTTTATTCTTTTGCCTCTTTGGAAAGCTTTTGTATATAGCTTGCAAATTCGTCGTCTGCACGCCCTTGGGGGCTATATACATTTGTTGAGTATGTATAAATGCCGGACAATAGCGTGGAGTAAAATTCTTTGTCGTTCTTACAAAACTCTTTTAGCTTTTTAAGTTCAATATCAAGTTTTTCGGGGCTGTAAAAGGGGTTGTCTTGCACTATATCATTATAGGCGCAGATACTTGAAAATATCCTTTTTTTTGCGCCATAAAGAAAAATTATTTTGGAATATTGGCGCATATCTCTTTCTTTTTCAAAATCGGCAAGCTCTTTTTTGTTTTCTTCAAAAAGCTCTTTGAAAAATACTTTAGATTTTTCTTCGTAAACTTTTTGCCAGTGCTCTGCTTTTGCTGCATTTGCGTGTTCACTCAAATATTTTCCCTCATAGATTTCAGAGAGGGTCTTACTTGCCCAAAACTCTTTATTAACTTCTAGAGCGTGTATTGCAAAATCAAAATCTTTAGGAGCAAGGTAGCCGCAGTAAAAATTGCGCCAAGAAAAATTGAAATAAGCTAAGTTTAAAATTGCGTTGCATTTTTCCACATCTTTTTCCAGCCCTAAGCCATAGTAGTAAATATATGCAAAAATTGGAGCAGTGTCAGGATCTGCAGCCCTTAATGCCAGACTCACACCTTCGCTTTCAATTTCTTTTGGCGTTTTATTGGCATACAAATTTTCGCCTAAAACTTCCAAAGCTTTTTGAGGATTTTTTTCTACTCCAATTCCGCTTAGGTAAAGATTTGCCAAGTTAGACTTTGAAAATTTGCCTTTGGCCAAAAGCGCAGCGTCGACTGCTTTTTTTTCATTTCTGACTATTGCTTTTTGGCGCAAAAATGCCTCTGGCGGTATTGCTTGTATAAAAGCCCCAACAGGTTTGCCGTTTTTAAGCGTGTCCTCATGAAAAAAACCTTGGTAGAATAAAGATTTTTCAAGCTCGCTAAAAAGCACAGCCATGTGCATTTCGTTATCTTCAAGATTCATTTCGCTGTCAGAATAGTAGTCTCTTACAGGGTTTATCCATTTAGAGCGCTTGGGCGACCATTCGCTTGCCTGTGCAAAATTTGCAAAGAAAAACAAGGTCGGCAGCAAAGCAAATTTGAAGATTTTGAACATTAAACTTATAATTTCTTCTCTTATTCATATTTTCAAGCATTTTTTAATCTGATAAAAAACACTTAACTTTGATATTAGTAGAAAAAAAGACTTTACAAGCAGCTCTGTTTTTTTAATGCTATTTAACATAATTTTAATCTAACTAGAAAAAATATGGCTGACATAGAACAAAGAGTTAAAGATATCATCGTAAACCAGCTCAACGTAAAAGAAGAGCAAATCACCCCAGAGGCCAGCTTCATTGATGACCTCGGCGCAGATTCGCTTGACACTGTACAGTTGATCATGACATTCGAAGAAGAGTTCAAAGACGAAATTAACGGCGAAATTCCAGAGTCTGAAGCAGAAACGCTCACGACTGTTGGTAAAGTAGTAGAATACATCAAGGCTCGTTCAAACAAAGCCTAGTTTTAAAATTTTGTTTTTTAAAGCCAACCCGTCTGTGACAAAGCTTTGTTCGCAACGGGTTGTTTTGTTTATACAATCAAATTAAGGATTTTTTATGCCTAAAGAACGCATAGTAATTACAGGTATGGGCGTTGTTTCCCCTTTTGGAGACGGCACAGACATTTTTTGGGACTCTCTTATTGCAGGCAAAAGCGGCATTTCTAAAGTTAGCCTTTTTGACGCATCAGGGCTAAATTGCAGAGTCGCAGCAGAATGCCGCGATTTTGATGCCACAAAATACATGGACCCAAAAGAAGTTAAACGCAGCGACAGATACACGCACTTTGCAATAGCAGCCACAAAGCTTGCTGTTGAAGACGCAGGTATCACTGAAGAAAATGTTGACCACAACAGAATGGGCGTGCTTATTGGCTCTGGCGTTGGCGGTATGGACACTATTGAAAAGCAGTCCGGCGCATTTTTACAAAGCGGGCCTCGCAGAGTTTCTCCTTTTATGATTCCTAACCTAATTACAAATATTGCAGGCGGAACTGTTGCAATTATGTTGGGTGCAAAGGGCGTAAATTTCAGCGTTGTCAGTGCTTGCGCAACAGGTACACACGCAATTGGCGAGGCTTTGCTGCACTTGCAAAGCGGCCGTGAAGACGTTATTGTTGCAGGCGGCAGCGAGGCTGCTGTTACAGGGCTTTCATTTGCAGGTTTCTGTGCAATGAAAGCTATGGCTACAGATTTTAATGACGAACCTGAAAAAGCTTCAAGACCATTCGACCTTAACAGAGGCGGCTTTGTTATGGGCGAAGGCGCAGGCGTAATAGTTTTAGAACGTCTTGAACATGCTCTTAAGCGTGGCGCAAAAATTTACTGCGAAGTGGCAGGCTACGGCGCAACTTGCGACGCATATCATATCACCAGCCCCGACATTGAAGGCAGAGGCCTTGCACACTGCTTAGAAAGAGTTGTAGCAGACGCAGGAATTAAACCTGAGGATGTGGACTATATCAATGCACATGGCACATCTACACCTTACAACGACAAGTTTGAAACCTTGGCTATCAAAAAAGTTTTTGGCGACCACGCTTACAAGATGATGGTAAGCTCTACTAAGAGCATGACAGGTCACTTGCTTGGCGCTGCGGGGGCAATAGAAGCTGTTGTGTGCGCAAAAACTATCCAAACAGGAATGGTTGCGCCTACAATAAACTACGAAACACCTGACCCAGAGTGCGACCTAGACTACGTTCCAAATGTTGCACGCAAGGCTGATGTTAAGATTGCAGTTTCTACAAACTTGGGCTTTGGCGGCCACAACGGCACACTGCTTTTCAAGAAGTACGAAGCTTAATTTAAGATTTACAAAATACAAAAAGGACTGCTTTTTTAGGCAGTCCTTTTTTTTGATTTGATTAAAAAATTTTGCTTAATCCAAAATTATTTTAGGCGGATTTTTACACTCTTTCCATGTGCGTCAAGCGACTCCATCTTTGCAAAAGCTTCAACTGTTTTTGCAGCTTTTTTAATAGAGCTATCTGAATACTTTACTATAGAAGTTCTGCGTAAAAAATCTACTAGCTGCAAGCCGCCAGAAAACCTGCCGGTGCGCTCTGTGGGCAATGTATGGCTGGGGCCTGCGGTGAAGTCTCCCAAAGCTGTTGGGGTTTTTTCTCCTACTAAAATTGCACCTGCCGTTGTGATTTTTTTAATCAAGGCGTCTTGAGATTTTTCTTCAACTTGAAGCTCAATATGCTCTGGCGCAATAAAGTTTGCCACCTCTGCCGCCGCATTCAAGTTAGGCACGTAAAGCACATAGCAAGACTGCTCTATAATTTTTGCAAGCTTCAAAGAATGCGTAAGCTCTGCAGCCTGTGCCTTAAGCTCTTTTTCAATTTTTTCGACAATTTCTTTAGAGTTTGTTGCCAAGTAAATTTTTTCTTTGCCACTGCCATGCTCTGCCTGAGAAAGCAAGTCTGCCGCAATAAATTTTGCGTTTGCCTGCTTGTCTGCAACTATCATAACTTCGCTGGGCCCTGGAAGAAGGTCTATACCCACAAGTCCAAAAAGTTGGCGCTTTGCCTCTATCACAAAGGCATTTCCCGGTCCAAAAAATTAATCAACCTGTTTGATAGTTTTTGTGCCAAGCCCCATTGCCGCAATAGCCTGAGCGCCGCCTGCCTTATAAACCTCTGTAATGCCGCAAAGTTTTAAAGCTGTAAGCAAATGAGCATTCACCTTGCCCTCCGCATTGGGGGGAGTGCACACGCAAATTTCCGGGCAGCCTGCAAGCTTTG
>JAVBSE010000213.1:0-4218 GCA_031547315.1 Opitutales bacterium | reverse complement strand
AAAATAGCAGATTTGCAAAAAGCTATGTCGATTTTGGCAGAACTAAAAGGCTTGTCTTTAGATTTATTTTCAGAAGAAATTGAGAAAAACTTTTTAAAATTTTTTAAGAATGACAGACTCTAGATTTTCCAGAATGCAAATTTTATATGGGGCAGATGCTTGTAAAAAATTTTCTTCTGCATCTGTTTTAGTTTGCGGCTTGGGGGCGGTGGGTGGCTTTGCAGTAGAGGCTTTGGCACGAAGCGGCGTTTCAAATTTTATTTTGGCAGATGCAGATACTTTTGAGGAAACAAATATTGGCAGGCAAATAGGCGCTTTAAATTCCACTTTGGGAATGCGCAAAACGCAGGTGATGAAGTCTAGAATTTTAGACATAAATCCTAAGGCAAAAGTAGAATTTTTTGATCTGTTTTTAGATGAAGAAACCATTCCAAAAATTTTGTCAAAAAAGCCCGATTTAATTGTGGATGCCATAGACACTATAAAGTCTAAGGTGGCTCTTATTAAATTTGCTTTTGAAAAAAATTTTAATCTTGTTTCAAGTATGGGCGCAGCCAGAAAGCTTGATATTTCTAAAATTAAAACTGCCCCTTTAAACAAGACAAGCGTTTGTCCTTTGGCTTTTAAAATTCGCAAAGACTTAAGAAAATTTGGGCTTAGTCCGAAATTTAATTGTGTGTTTTCAGAAGAACTTGTTTCAGATGAAACTCATTTGGCAAGCGCTTCTTTGGACACAAAAAAAATAATAGGCTCTGCGGCGGCAATCACCGGAATTTTTGGTTTTATGCTTGCCGACTTAAGCTTAAGGGAGATTTTAAAAAATGTTAAGTGACAGAGGATACATTAAAGATATTGGTCAGCGCAGAGGTGTTTTTGGAGAAAAACTTACTGCAATTCGTCTGATAATTTACATAAATGTTTTGGTATTTTTGTTTGGCAGTTTTTGCGAATTTATTATTGGCAATAACTGGTTGGTTTCTGCAATGGCCTTGTCCGGCAATAATATTGGTAAGGGCTTTGTTTGGACTCTTTTAACTTATGGCTATTTGCATAACTACTTTTGGCATATTTTGGCAAATATGCTTGTGCTTTTTTTTATAGGCCCTCATGTGGAAGCTAGGCTTGGATTTGCAAAGACGCTTGTAAGTTTTAACATTGCAGTTTTAGTTTCTGGTTTGTTTTGGCTGCTTTCCACTTTTGTAAGCGGCAGGGTGGGAATTTTAGAAGGCGCTTCGGGCGGAGCATTTGCAATATTTGCCCTCTTTTGTATGCTAGAGGAAGACAGAAAAATGACATTTTTGCTTTTCTTTGTAAAACCTGTAGATATTCGCCCCAGAGTTTTGCTTGCTTATGCCTTGGGTTTCGAACTTTTTGGTTTTTTGTTTTTTGAAATTATACAAAAGGGAAGCACTGTTCCCTTTGCATTTTCAGGACATTTGGGCGGTGCTTTAACAGGCATCTTGCTTGCAAAATTTTATATGGGAAATTTTACATTTTCCCCATCTGGTAAGCGCATAAGAAAAATTGGGCAGGCGTCAGATTATTCTTATACTGTTAATATTCAGTCTGATATTGATTTAAAGGCAGAAGTGAACAGAATTTTAGACAAGATAAATGCAAAGGGATTTTCCTCTTTGACAGATAAAGAAAAAGATATTTTAAACGTTGCAAAAGATCGTTTAAAGTAGATAATTACGCTCTAAAATTATATTCACTTTTGATGTTGGGGAAATAAAATGTTTATGAAAAAAAATACTTTGCGAGTCGCTAAAATATTTTCTTTTAGCTTGGTTTTCTTTTGGGGAATTTTAGCAAGCGCTGAAAACTTTCCTGCATCGCCTGAATTTAAAAGGGGCGATGTTCCTGCTTCGCTTTTAAAAACAAGCCCTAAAATGCGTAAAGAGTCCACTCATGTTGTGATGTGGCTGGAGAATGTGCATTATTTAAAGATGCCTCTTTCTGAGTTAGATATCAGAGAGTTTATCAGAGAATATATGCAGAATTTGGACTTTGTAAAAATGTTCTTTTTAGCCGGCGACGTTCAGCACTATCAAGACAGTTTTGCCCCAACTATGGACACTTTGCTGCACGAAGGCGTAATCTTACCCGCTTTCACAATTTATTATGAAACCTTTTTGCCAAGGGCAAAAGCTAGGTTAGACTGGATTAAAGAGCGCATGGAAATGCCTTTCGATTTAGATGGCACGCAAACATTCAACCCTGACAGGTCAAAAGAAACTTGGCCCAAAACAGAAGCAGATGCAGACAAGCTTTGGAATGAAAGGCTTAAGTTTGATATTATTGCGCAGATGCTTGGCTTTGATCATGCTCAAAAGCAGCTTGAAAAAGAAATTATTGATGGCGAAGAAATTGAACTTGATGATGAAGATTTAAACAAAGATGAAATACCTCAAACTTATGAAGAAAAATTTGCCAAGGCAAAGGCAGAAGTTTTGAAGAGGTATGAGAGAGTTATCGCTAATCTTGAAAAAAATGACGCAGTTGAAATTCAAGAAATATTCCTAAATGCGCTTGCAAATTTGTATGATCCCCACACTTCATTTTTGTCTGAATATACATTAGAAGATTTCGACATTTCTATTGCGGGCAAACTGATAGGTATTGGCGCTGTCTTGCAAGAAAAAGATGGCTATTGTATTGTTAACGAGCTTGTCCCGGGTGGCCCCGCAGAAAAAAGCAGAGGGCTTTCTGCCGGCGATAAAATTGTTGGCGTGGGTCAAGAAACAGGCGAAATTGTGGACATTGTAGGCAATAAGCTTCGCAATACTGTGCGCCTAATAAGAGGCAAGCCCGGCACAAAAGTCCGCTTGCAAGTAGAGCCAAAGTTTGGTGCTCCAAAGGTGATTACAATAGTGCGTGAAGAAATTCAGCTTACAACAAAATTTGCAAAAGCCAACTTGTTTGAAATGCCTGTTGGCGATAAGATTGTGCCTATTGGCGTGATAGAACTTTTGGCATTTTATGGCGACAATTCCGATGAATCTGAAGAAGGCGGCTTTAGAACAGCCAAAGACGTAGAAGAACTTGTAGGCAAATTAAAGGCCAAAGGGGTTCAGGGCATAATTTTAGATATGAGAAAAAATGGCGGCGGACTTTTGGACGAAGCTATAAATCTTGCAGGGCTTTTTATCAGAACAGGGCCTATCTTGCAGGTAAGAGACACCAATGGCCAAATTAAGCAGCTAAGAGATGACGACCCTAAAGTAGTTTGGGACGGGCCTTTGATTGTTTTGATAAGCAGGCTTTCGGCTTCTGCTTCAGAAATTGTTGCAGGTGCACTTAAGAATCATGAAAGAGCAGTTATTGTTGGCGATAGCATTACCTATGGAAAAGGCTCTGTTCAAGCTGTTATAAAGCTTGCGCCTACTGATAAAAAAAGCGCTATCAAAGTGACTATACAAAAATGGTACACACCAAACGGCGATTCTATTCAAATTAAGGGCGTAAGTTCCGACATAGTTTTGCCTTCAATTTTAGAATATGCAGATTTGGGCGAAGATAAAAAAGACCACGTACTTGCCTGGGACAGCATAGACGCTGCTTCTATAAGAGCAGGCTTTGGCTATGGCGTTGGCGAAGCAGGTGAAGAATTGCTTAAAAAACTGAAAGAAAAATCTTTGGAAAGACAGGCAACGCTTCCCGAATTTAAATTTTTAAATGAGCGCATTGACTGGTTTAAAAAGCGTCAAGAGCAAAAATCTTATAGTCTCAATTACAAGACTAGGGAAAATCAATTGCGTGAAGACGAAGTTTTTGCAGACAAAATGGAGGCGGAGCAAAAAGACTTTGCAAAAGAAAATTATAAGTCTGAAGAAATTTTGCTTGATGGTGTGATTGCTAAAAATGATGAAGCCAAGGCTGTCAAAGAAGCTAATGACAAGGCTGCAAAAGAAGAAAAAGAAAATTCCAAAAAAGCTGAAGTGTCTGAAAAATCAGACGATAATAGCACTGAAGAAAAATCGGCAAAACCAAAGAAAAAAGATATTCCGGATTTTGATGTGCAAATGCGAGAGTCTTTGCGCATAATGGAAGATTGGATTTCTTTGGCAAAAGAATTAAAAAAGAATTAGTGAATTTTAAAAGGCGTTGACGTGTTTGTGTTAAGGTTTTTGTATGCTTTATAGTTTGGGTATAGATGCAGGTTCTACTACTGTAAAGTGTGTGGTTTTGGATGATAAGGAAAATATTTTATTTTCC
>JAVBSE010000183.1:0-4244 GCA_031547315.1 Opitutales bacterium | reverse complement strand
GAAATTAAAGCCATAAGCGCCCAAGCTGTTTGAGACGCAGTTGATGGAATTCCGCAGCCTGCGTATTTAGGCTCCATGTAAGAAGCGATAGTTTCGCCCCAGCCGCCATCTGCCTGTTGCTTAGAAACAAGCCACTCAAGCGCATTTGCAAGTGCAGGAGTTTCCGCAGTATCGCCAATAGCAATAAGTGCAGGAATAACAGCTCCTGTACCATAAACATAATTTACGCCCCACCTGCCAAACCAAGAGCCATCGCTTTCTTGCTCTGAATACAAAAAATTAATAGCACGCTCCATTGCTGGGTGATTTCTTGAAAATCCGCACATTGCAAGAGCTTCCACTACGTGCGCAGTTACGTCGGCACTTGGAGGGTCAAGAACTTCGCCAAAGTCGCAAAATGGAATTTTTGTTACAATATTTTTTGTATTGTCTCTGTCGAAAGCGGCCCAGCCGCCATTTTTAGACTGCATTACAAGTATCCAATTGATAACTCTGCGTAGGGCAGAGTCAATTTTTCTGGACCTTTCGCCTTCACGAGGCAAAAGCTTTTGAATCTTCTTAAGCGCGATCATTGCAATAGCGGCGTCGTCAATATCAGGGTAAAAATTATTTGCACGCTGAAATGCCCAGCCAGAGGCTTCAACCTTCTTACCAACCTTAACAGCCCAGTCTCCAAAGAAACGATTTTCTTTTGAAAGCACATAATCTAAAGCCTTTAAAAGTTCAGGAGAAGTTCCGGGAGTTTCACCTGCGTCGATAAGCGCAATCATAGTAAGAAACGTGTCCCAAACAGGGCTTTCGCTGGCTTGCAGCATAAGTCCGTCGCCACGCTTAACTTTCCAATGCAAGTTAAATGCGTCAATGGCTCTCGACATATTTATCTGGTCTATCGAAAAACCCTCAACATGCATAACAATAATTGCATAAATCCAAGGAGGCTGAATTCCGCCCCAAGCGCCGTCTTCGTCTTGATGTTCTAAAATCCACTGCAAGATAAGCTTAATTGCCTGCTCTCTCATTGGTTTTACCGGCAGGCGATTATAAGAATGCAGCATGTGGTCAAGCTTCATAAAAAAGTTTGTCCAAGTAAAAATGCCATCAGAATTATTCGGCATTCTGTAGTCAACTTTGTCGCGGCCTTCAGGGAAAAGTTCGTCAGGTTTTAGCCTGTCGGGAATTTCTTTGATAGGGCGGCGTGCAGTTAAAATAGCAATAGGCATCATTGTTGCTCTTGCCCAGGCTGCAAAGTCGTAAATATTAAAAGGACACCATTTTGGCAGGTAGAAAATTTCAGGAGGCAAAACAGGCGTATGCGCCCAAGGCCACTGTCCAAACAAAGCAAGCCAGTACTTAGTAAAAACTCTTATTCTTTCAGTCCATTTGTTAGCCAAAAGCCATTTACGGGCTTTTTGCATAACTTTGTCGTCAGGGTCAAAACCATAAATTCTTAGGGCAAAATAACATTCAAGCGTAGTGTTAATGTCGCCATGTTCAGACTTATAATAGACATCCCAAGAGCCATCGCTGCGCTGTCTGTCTAAAATATACTGAATAACTTCGGGAACTTTGGGGTCTTTAAAATCTATAAAATACATACCCAGCAGCCACTGAGCTTCCATGCAACAGTTTGTTTCCAAAGGGCCATTCCACATTCCGTCAGGAGCCTGCTTTGGCTTTATCCAGGCAATAGCATTTTCAATGCAGTTGCGAAGCGGAGCATTAGGGGTATTAAAAATTTGAGGTTTTGTAGAGTCTGAAAGATTTATTTTGCCGCTATCCATATTCTAAAAGTTTAAAGCTAATTTGTATCTTTATAAGTAAATCTGTCAAACATTTTAAAGCCTTAAATTATATCAAAAAAAAGAGCCAAATTTTTTAGATAAGGCTCTTTTTTTTGCAGATTAATTATTTTCTTTTGCAGGTTTTTCTATGTAGGGGTCTGTATGAATTTCAGAGCCGCCTATAGATTTAATAAGCCCCACTATTGCGTGGAATTGATCGCTGCGCAGGCGTATTCTTTCACGCTCGTTGGCAAGCGCAAGTCTTTCTGCATCTGTGAATTCAAAGTAGTTGATATCGCCTCCGTCAAGCTTGTCTTTAGTTAGCTTTTTAACTTCTTGGGCGGCTGCGGATGCTTGCGCTCTTGCTTCATACTCGTCTTTCAATATCTTTATAGTTGAAAGCGCAGTTTCCACTTCATAAATGGCAAACAAGACTTTAGCTTTGTATTCTTCTACAGTTCTTAGGTGTTCTGCAAGCGCAATGTCGTGCTGAGCAATTAGTCTGCCTGCCTGAAACAAAGGTATGTAAATTTTAGGGCTCACACCCCAAGCAAGAGAGTTAGAATCTAACAAAGAATCAATATCCGCAGAAGCCAAGCCCACAGACGATGTTATCTGAACTGTGGGGAAAAATGCAGAAAACGCACTGCCGATTCTGTAATTTGCAGCAAAAACTTTGCGCTCTGCCTCTGCAACATCCGGCCTGCGCTCAAGAAGCTGTGAAGGAATTACCACAGGCGTTGCAGGCAAAGTTTCTTCAAGCTCTTTAGCAGAACCATTTTCTTTTGAAGGAGTAGTGCCTGTTATGTACGCCAAATAATTTATTGCAGCAGCCCTTGCTTTTTTAACGCCTGCCAATTGCGATTCAGCTTCATAATACTGTTGCTGGGCACGTTTAACGTCTAGGTTAGAGTAGTGTCCAACTTTTGCAGCATCAATATTTATATCTACCTGAGTTTTTCTTATCTGAGAAGTTTCTTCAAGCAGTTTGATTTCAGAATTGTACTGGCGAATTGTAAAATAAGTGTCTGCAACTTCTGTTTCCAGCATTAGCATTACAGCTTCATAAGCAGAACGCTGAGCCTCTGCCAATGCAACATCAGACTTTATGAGCGCCTGAACACGTCCAAACAAGTCTAAATCCCAAGTAAGACCTAAGCCGATTCTGTAATCTTCATAAGTACCCCTGTAAGAAGCTTCATTTTTAGAAGTGCCTGTTTTTGTCCAAGACGCATTGCCATCTGCCCAAGGATACAATTCAGACTCTGTCATTCTTGCCTTGTACCTGGCTTGCTCTACAGCCTGAAACGCAGCCTTCAAATTAGGGTTTTGCTTGCGGCAGGTTTCTATGAGTTTGGACAAATCTTCATCTTTAAAAATCTCCCACCATTTTGCAGGGATAGAGTCGGCAGGTGTGGCTTCTTTCCATAGGCCTTCTGCATATTTAAACTCTTTTAGGCTTTCTGCTTTTGCATCCAGCGGAGTTTCCGGGCGTTCGTAATCCGGCTCCATTGTGCAGCCTGCAAGCAATAGACCAGAAAGCGCAAGTAAACTAAATTTCAATTCTTTTTTCATTTTCAAATTTTTCATCTTAATGGATATCCTTTGCCTCTAAATTTACTTTAGGATTTCCAAAAATTCTTCTTATTACATAATAAAATACAGGTGTGAAAATACAGCCAAAAATTGTTACGCCAAGCATGCCAAAAAATACTGACGTACCTAAAGCCTGACGCAACTCGGCACCAGAGCCTGTTGCATAAGCCAAAGGATAAACCCCGCCGATAAACGCAAACGATGTCATCAAAATAGGGCGCAATCTGTTCTTAGAAGCGTTTCTTACAGAAGAAACCAGTTCTTCGCCCTTAACTTGTCTTTGGTTGGCAAATTCAACAATCAAAATTGCGTTCTTACAAGCTAAGCCAATAAGCACCACAAAGCCAATTTGTGTCATGATGTTATTGTCCATACCTCTAAAATTCACACCAATAATTGCAAACAAAAGCACTAGAGGAACCACCAAAATAACTGCAAGAGGCAGGGTTATGCTTTCATACAAAGCTGCCAAAAGCAGGAATACAAAAACAACACTCAAACCAAATATCCACATAGAAGATGCTTTTTCGCCGGCTTCTTTTTCTTGGAATGCAAGGTCAGTCCACTCAATGCCCATGCCAGCAGGAAGTGTTTTTGCAGCAAGTTCTTCTATTGCTTTGATTGTTTGTCCGGTACTATAACCCGGTTTATTGTTACCAAAAATTTCTGCTGAAGAATAAATATTGTAGCCTACAGTTCTGTCAGGACCAATTATGCGTTTGATATTTGCAACAGAACCCAATGGAACGTTTATGCCTTGCGCATTTTTTACCTTCAAATTGTAAATATCTCTAATGTCGCCTCTAGAGTCGCTTTCACCTTGTGCAACAAAACATTTAAAAAGCCACATTAAAATAAAAGCGTTTA
>JAVBSE010000107.1:0-3834 GCA_031547315.1 Opitutales bacterium | reverse complement strand
TGAACTTCTATATTCATTTTTACTTTGTTAAAATGCTTTTTAGAACGTAAGGCAAAATGCCGCCTTGCTTATAGTATTCTACCTCTACAGGCGTATCTATGCGTAAAACAATTTCACGCTTTAATATAGATTTATCGGACTTTTCTATTTTTAAAACAGCCTTCATTGAAGGTTTGATTTCTCCGTCTAGGCCTTCTATTGAGAACAGTTCTGTACCATCAAGCCCAAGGCTGTCTGCATCATCTTCGCCCAAGAATTCAAAAGGCAAAATGCCCATGCCAATAAGATTGCTTCTGTGAATGCGCTCATAAGACTTTGCCACAACTGCACGCACCCCTAAAAGAGCCGTTCCCTTTGCCGCCCAGTCGCGAGAGCTGCCCATTCCGTAATCTTTGCCGCTAAAGACAATTAAACCTACGCCTGCGTCGGCATAAGCCTTTGCCGCATCAAAAATATAAACATTGTCGCCAACGCCATTTATTTTTGTGAAGCCGCCTTCTTTGCCTGCCGCAATTTTATTTTTAATGCGCACATTTGCAAATGTGCCTCTTGTCATAACCCTGTCGTTGCCTCTGCGAGAGCCATAAGAGTTAAAGTCTTTAAGCGCAACGCCATTAGACTTTAAGTAAACCCCTGCAGGAGTTTCTGCGCCTATTGCACCTGCCGGAGAAATGTGGTCTGTAGTCACAGAGTCTCCCAATATTGCAAGCGCACGCAAATTATTCAAAGAAGCTGCTTTTGCGTCTGCACCTCCAAAATTTTCAAAAAACGGAGGGTTTTGGATGTAAGTGCTCTTTTCATTCCAAGCATAAACATCGCCCGCAGGAGCTTTAACAGACTGCCATAGCGCAGGGCCCTTCATATCCGAATAACGCTTTACAAACATTTCTTTTTTAAGACTTACCGCAACACAGGCTTCAACCTCTGCAGAGCTTGGCATAATGTCTTTTAAATAGACAGCTTTGCCATTTGCAAAGCCTAAGGCATCTTTTTCAAAATCAATATCCATCCTGCCTGCAAGCGCATAGGCCACAACTAACTGAGGGCTCATCAAATAATTTGCCTTTACAAGAGCATGAACTCTGGCTTCAAAATTTCTGTTGCCGCTAAGCACGCTTGCGCAGAGCAAGTCGTTCTTCTTTACTGCCTCTGAAACAGAATCTTCAAGCGGACCTGAATTGCCAATGCAAGTAGCGCAGCCATAACCTGCCAAATTAAAACCAAGTGCATCTAAATGCGTTTGCAAACCTGCAAGCTCTAAATAGTCAGACACAACTCTTGAGCCCGGAGCAAAAGATGTTTTAACATACGCAGGCGGCTTTAAACCAAAGCCCGCAGCCTTTTTTGCAAGCAAACCCGCAGCAATTATAACCGAAGGGTTTGAAGTATTTGTACAGCTTGTAATTGCCGCAATTAAAATGCTGCCATTTGAAATTTCGCCAAGATTTGTAGCAAATTTTTCTGACTTATTTTTGCTTGAATCTGCCAAAAGTTTGTCGAAAGACGCAGGCACTTTTGCAAGTTCAATTCTGTCTTGAGGGCGCTTGTGGCCCGCAATGCAAGGCACTATTTTAGACAAGTCTAAATCTACCACAGAAGAATAGTCGCACTGTCCGTCTAAAGGTATTCCAAAAAGACCCTGAGCTTCATAATAATCTTTAATTTTAGCAATTAAAGCCTCAGGGCGGCCGCTTAAACGCAAGTAGTCCAAAGATTTTTCATCAACAGGAAAATAACCCATTGTTGCGCCATATTCAGGCGCCATATTTGCAATAGTTGCCCTGTCTGCCAAAGACAAAGACCTTGCACCTTCGCCAAAAAATTCTACAAATTTGCCAACAACTTTTGCAGAGCGCAAAATTTCTGTAACAGTAAGCGCAATATCCGTAGCGCTAACGCCATCTTGCAAAGAGCCGCTAACACGCACGCCCACAACCTCTGGCACTTTAAAGTACACAGGCTGTCCAAGCATACCCGCCTCTGCCTCTATGCCGCCAACGCCCCAGCCTACAACGCCAAGCCCGTTTATCATTGTTGTATGAGAGTCTGTTCCCACCAAAGAATCAGGATAAAAAATATTTTTGCCGTCTATGTTTTTTTCAAAAACTAAGCTGGCAAGATACTCTAAATTTATCTGATGAATAATGCCTGTTGCAGGCGGAACAACTGAAAATGTTTTAAATGCCTGCTGACCCCATTTTAGAAATTCATAGCGCTCTGCATTGCGCTCAAATTCAAGCTGTAAATTTTTTTCATAAGCGTCTGCGCTGCCTGCATAGTCCATCTGTACAGAGTGGTCTACAACCAAATCTACAGGCACTAAAGGCTCTACAACTGAAGGATTTTTGCCCTGTTTCTTTGCAGCGTCTCTCATTGCTGCAAGGTCTACCAATAAAGGAACGCCTGTGAAATCTTGCAATACTATGCGAGAAACCACAAATGGCACTTCATAGTCGCCTGCGTTTTTGTAATCCCAAGCTGCAAGCTTTTTTACGTCGCTTTCAGAAGCCAAAATTCCATCGCAATTTCTAAGAACGCTTTCCAAGACAATTCTTATGCTCACAGGCAATCTGTCTAAATTAGGAAAACCCTGCTCTTTTAGAGCACTTAAGCTGTAAATATAGCCTTTTACGCCTGCACTTTCAGAGCTGAATTCTCTAAGACAATTTAGTATGTTTTTCATATCTCTCATACGTTTAAATATATGCCAAAACTTTCACAAAAAACTTATAACATTGCAAACAATATTTGAGCTTTAAATTTACTTTTATTTTGTAAATTTTTTGAATAAAAAAATAAATTTTCAAAAGTTTTTTCACTTCTTAAATATTTTAATTCCAAATATTTATTTTAAACACAAAAAAACCCCAAGGAAAATCCTTGAGGTTTAAATTTTTATTTACCTTACAAACTAGTTATTTACCGGGCTTGTTGGGATAGATGAATTATCTGTTACAGGAATAGATGATTCACTGTCAGATGGGTCTGGTGCATTTACCGGTGTACCAGTACCAGGTGTTCCTGCAGGAACTGCAGGCTGTGTAGGTGAAACCGGTGAATCTGGAGATGGTGTTGCAGCGTCAGCAGCTGATGCAGGTGATGTAGAGAAAGAAGCAGGATTTGCAGGATCCATTGTCAATGCAAGGCCTTCAAAATTGTCTAACTTTTCTTCTTCAGCGCGCTTCAAAAGAGTTTCCAAGAAACCAATTGTCTCTTCAAGAGCTTTTCTTTCTGCATCTTGCTGATTTTTATTTGCAAGAACTAAAATTCCATGGTCAACATTAGGAGTGCCAATGTGGTCCAAAGCTATTTTAGCGTCGCCCAAAAGTTTTTCTACTTCTGCACTGTTTTTAGAGCCTGCCAAAGTCATAACAAGAACATCTTTGCCATCAACCTTTGTATTTCTGGCTTTAACAACACCCTTTTTAGACTGAACTTCAAAAGCTATTGTTGCATTAGCAGGGGCTGCTGCCGGAGCAGGTTGTGCTGCAGGAGCAGCTGCTGGTGCTTCTTGTGCAAACGCAAATGATGCTAATGTAGAAGCGGCACCTGCGGCAATTATCAATTTCCAATTTTTCATGTTTTTTCCTTTCGAACAGAAACAATGTGTGTTTTATTTCTAAATTTATGCACACTATAACCACTAAATTATCGATTGTTCAAGCTTTTTTTTAATCTTTTTTCATCGGGAAGTTTAATAAAATCTATTTGGCGTTTGAATAAATCGACAGTTTCTACGGCAACTTTAATTCTGTCGCCAACTTTTATTACATTTCCTGTGCGCCTGCCTCTAAAAACGTTACCTTCTGCGTTAAGCTTATAAATGTCATCATG
>JAVBSE010000199.1:0-10947 GCA_031547315.1 Opitutales bacterium | reverse complement strand
AATGAATTTCCCCAAGGAACAATTTGGTATACAAAAGTTGAGCGTTTCATTCCAGATGAAAGCTTCTACGAATTCTATGCTGCAAGACAAGCAAAAGAAATTGTAAGTTTCGACACCATACTCTGCCCCAATTTGATGATAGATTATGACTCTCTTATTTTTTGGGAGAAAGCAGTTAAGTTCAACTCCATCAATAATAATGAAGATATATTGGCAGTATTTTGGGACTTAGAATATGTCAAATCTTCTGGATTAAAAGAAGATGAGCAAATTCTTGCAATAATTCCAAATCCTAAAGCTCCTCAAGCACAAAAAGACGAATTACAAAATTTTGAATTCTGCGGCTACGATGTTGTTGAAATGAATCAATGCCCTCACAGTAACCTCACAAATTGTGGGTTTAGCAAAAAAGGAATTGTTGATGTTTCCCAAACAAATAAATTTGGAATTTATTCAGACTTAGCGCTAGCAAATGAACTATCAAACTTCATAAACACTAATATGCCCGACTTTGGGCACGCTCCAACCCTAGTCTACGAAATCTGGCGTCTTATCAACTTAGAGTAAAAAGGGATTATTTTTTTTAAAACCTAAAATTATCTACCGCATCAAGCACAAAAAAAACGCAGTTTTTTAACTGCGTCTTTTTTTTAAATTAGTTTTAAGATTCTAAATTAGTAGCACCTTCCCAATGAAACGCCATACCAGATGTTATTGTCTGAATAACCATTCTGATTGTAGCCGCGCTTTTCGCCATCGTCGTTAGCTGCCCAACGTAGACCTAATCTGAAAGCTGCATAGTCTGTTACGTTCCAAACTAAATCGCCTGTCAAACCTACATAGTTGTAGTTGTTAGGTGTTGTTGTTGAAAAGCCCCAGAATGCTGAACCTTCAAGTGCCAAGAATTCTTTTCCAAATAGCCACTTAGAAAGAGGTGCTGATGCAGATACTGCTAGTTCAAATACCTTTTCGCTCTGGTCGCAACCTGCAATGAAGTATGCGCTTGGAACAATTTTAATGCCTGCCAAAGAGTCGCCATAAATTGCAGATAGGTCATAAGCTACGCCGAATTTGAATTCGTTGCCGCTGCCAGATCTGTTAACGTCTCTTTCGCCACGCTGGTAGTTTGTATATGTATAGCCTGCGTCAAATGTGAAGCCTGCTATTGCATAAGTTACGCCAAAAGTAAGGTCTGTTCTGTTTGTTTGGCTGCTTGAGAAAGGAGCATTGTGCCATATGTCAGCATAGAAACCTAATGCTTCTGTAAGAGCATAGCCCAACTCGATAGAAAGCTGCCAAGATTCATTAGCTTCTTTCTTACCGCGGAAGATATATGCGCTTTCATAGCCAGCTGCTACGCTTGCGCTAAAATTCTTTAGGCAAGAAGAGCTTTCTGCTGCGTTTGCATTAGAATCTGCAGTTGCTGCCTGAGCTTCTGCCGCCTTAGGAGCAACAGGTGCTGAAACAGCCTGAGCTAAAGGCTCTGCTGCATAAACTGCAGAACCTAAAATAGTTGCAATACTTGCAATAACTGTAGTTTTTAACATTTTATTCATATTTGTCCTATTTGTGATGATTGTGTTGTGCTTTATAAGATTTATTTTTTTAAAAAAGTCCAGCAAAAAAATTCCTAAAAATAAAAATAGAAAAGTTAATTTTATAAATTACGGAGTCAAAAGAAATTCGTAATAGCCTTTTTTTAAATTCATTTTTTCTACTTTTTTATTTACCAGCACTGTAAGTTCTTCATCCAATGCTTCTACGCCTGATGAAGAAAGCAAAAGAGGTACGCTTGGTGCGCCGTCATCGCCAATAATTACAGATAAACTAAATGGAGTCCAAAGTTTTTTTGCAGAAATTGAAGCCAATTTATATCTGTCTATATATGCCACATCTTTTTCATTTAAGAGCCTTACTCTTAAATTTGCAAAACATTCGCTGCTGATTTTTCCTATTTTGTCAGATGCGTTTTCTCCTAAAAAATTAAAGTAGGCAAAAGACGCCTGCAAAGAATTTATCAGCGGATATTTTTCTAAATTGCCATCAAAGTTTGACCTTAATACGCTGATTGCCGTTTCAGAATTTTCAGAGCCGTTTTGCATTTGCCCAATATTTGGACTGTCAATTTCAGACTCAAAATCAGAATAATTATAGGCAGTAGTTAAATACAAAGGCGCAGAGTCGCTAAGTTCTACCAATTCCAAATAAGCTTTGTCTGCTTCTGAGGCTTTAAAAAATTCTGAATTTGCCTTTGGCTGCGCAAAAGGTTTTATGGCGTTAACTTTGGGTAAAAATCTTAAAGAAAAAATAAATGCAAAAAGAAAGCAAAGACCTAAAAAGCTCCACTTAAAAATTTCAGACTTTTTTAGCTTAGACATTTTTAATCTTCAGAATACGCAGCAAGATGCACCCTGTCAAAGCCTGCAGCTTTTGCGGCAGTGCAGATTTGAAGTATTGTTTGCGCACCAACGCCCGCATCTGCTTTTAAAAGCAATGTTGTGCCTTTGGGTTTATAATTTTTTATGATTCTTGCAAAAGAATCTTCTGTGTAAATTTTTCCGTCAAAAATAATAGTGCCCCTGCCACGAATATTTAAAACAGTAATGCTGTCTTCGGCAAGAACACCCTCTATGCTTGCAGAAGAAACTTTTGGCAAACTAAGCGCAGAATTTAAATCTATGCTAAAGCCGGGCGCCAGCACAAATTTTGACTGCGTCATTACTATCATCAGCGCAAGCAGGCAAATATCAAGTATCATAAAGACACTCATAGAAAAGCTGTCTTTTTCTACCTTTGAAAGCAAATCTACAGGCTTTGCATTTTTACTTTCCATCTATGCCGCCTCCGCGAATATAAAGCCCCTCTTCCTGAGGCAGACCCTTTTGAACAAAGAGCAAAATTTCGCTTGAAACCCAATCTATATCTTGCGCAACAGCCCTTACTCTTGAAAGTAAAAACGTGTACGCAATCCAAGAGAATATGCAAAAAAACATACCCACAACTGTGCTTATCAGGGCATTGTAAATTTGCGCAGAAAATTCGCTGGCAGGCAGATAAGAACCGCTGCCATAATACTTGTTAAATATTTCTAAAAGCGCAATTAAAGTACCCATCAAACCCAATATAGGAGAGATTTTTGCAAACAAAGAAAATATCGCAAGCCTGCGACGCAAAAGCGGCAGCTCTAAAGACGCTGCTGCATTTAAAGCGCTTGTAAGAAGGCTTATTGTGCTAACATTTAAACTTATTTGATTGGCAGATTTGTCGCCGCCCAAGTTGAGCAAAGCAGTTTTTAAAACTCTCGATACAGGGCTTGGAGCATCCTCGCAAATTGTTATTGCCTCAAGCAATCTGTCTTTTTTTAGCGAATTTTTAATTCCGTCAAGAAAGTCTGAAGCCCTTATCTGCGCCTTGTGCAAAAATATTGCACGCTCAATAAACGCTATTAAAACAAAAGCTGCAAGAACCACAATCAAGATGGTCATAGGGCCGCCAGAACTTAGTAAATTTAGAAAATTTGATAGCATAATTTTTTATTTTCCTTTGTAATTTAAAAGTTTTTCCACTGCTATGTTAGAGCCTGGAAGATCGTATTTTAAAAGCATTTCATAAACTGCAATTGCAGAGTCTTTTTCTTTGGTTTGCTCAAAAATTCTGGCTAATTGGATAAGAGTTCTGGCAACCCAGTAGCGCTCTTTTGAAGCCAGATCAGACTTATTTTCAGAAGAAACATTTTCTGTTTTGCCTTTGCGATTTTTTAAAAAATCATTCACACAAAACCACCAAACCTTTACAGCCTCTGCCCTTCTGTCTGCCTTATTAAGAGCAAAGCCCCACTTAAACATTACCTCTGCTCTTGCCTCGTCAGGAATATCAGGACTCAAATAAATTTTTTCAAAAACTGAAGCCGCCGCAGATTCTTGACCCGCCTGCGCCAAAAGGCAATCTCCACTGCCAATATAGGCTGCAACAATTTGCGGATGCGTTGGAAATTCTGTTTCTATATTTTTATAAAGTGCGCTTGCTGCAGAAAAGTCTCCTAAAACTCTTAGAATTTCTGCCTGCCCCAATTTTGCATAAAAAGATTTTTGTGACTTAGAGTAATTGTCAACCAATCTGGAAAGCAAAGTCAGTGCATCTTTGTAGTCAGACTCTAAGCCCAATTTTTTAGAATAAATTGCAGCCTCAAAAAGAGCAATATCAGCATATTTTCCATTAGGAAAATTGTCTGCCAAAGTTTTACAATGCTGCTGAGCCTGAGCGTAAGCGCCCCTTCGGGCAAAGCTTCTGGCCTCGTAAAGATAAGAAATTTGTGCGGCCTCAGAAACAGGAAATGCCTTGCGCAAATTTTCATAAGCAGCAAATGCGCCCTCATTGCCGTCTAAAATATCTAAGGCAGTTAAAATGCGCGCACGCATTAGCATTGTGTTTGAAAGTATTAAGTCTGCTGAATCTTTTTTCAGCTTTAACGTTTTGTCGCTCAAAGATTTTATGAGATTTTCTGTGAGCGTTAAAGCCCTTGAATAGTCTCCTGAGTTTTCTACAAATCTGGCCTGAAGCCAAAACAGCCTTGCCCTAAGCTCTACATCGCCAGTTGCAGACGCAGCGCCTGTCAGCAAAGATTCTATTCTCACCAATTCTGCAAGCGGCTGATTTTTTTCTTTATAGAAAGACGCAATTGTCCACTCAGCCTTCCAAATATCGGAAGGTGCAATTTTAATTTTTGCATAGGCAGAATCTGCAAGCGCAATTGCCTCATTTATTTTTGAGGTATTAAGCAGGCATTCTATTGCCCTGCTAAATGCAGAGCTGCGCCACTTAAAGGCAAGTTCAGATTCTAATAAAGACTTATACAAGCCGCCTGCTGTTTCAAAGTCGCCATCTAAAAAATAACAGTCTGCAGCAATAAATTTAGACATTGCTATGATATCTTTATTTTTTTCTAAAGATACCAACTTCATAAGATAACTTGCAGTCAGCTTATAGTTGGGCTTTTTTGCATCCACAGATGTATAAGCACCCAAGGCCAAAACCCTGTAAGCGTCAGAAGCATAGCGCGACGCAGGGTAATCAAGAAGAAGCTTGTCGGCATAAAATTTTACTGCCGAAAAATCTTTTTTACGCAAAGACAAATAAGACAATTCCAAAAGAATTCTGTCTTTAACAAGCGGCGAAGCATTCTCTAACGCATCTGTAAGAATTGAAAAATAATCTGTAGAGTCTTTGTCATGAGAAAATCTTAAAAGCCTTATTGCCTGCTCAACAATATCAGGAGAATTTGTGCTCTTTAAAATTTGCAAAAGCATGCTGCGCTTTCTTTCCAAAGAACTTTCTATATATGCGCCGATTAAGCGAAGCTCATCCCTGTCAATATCTGTCAAAAGCGACGCCTCAAGAGTATTTTCTATTGCCTCAAGAGCCTCTTTTTTTCTGGACAATTTATTTAAAACCAAAGCGTACTGCTTCACATACTGCGCCCCCGCAGGCATGCCCATATAAATAGAAGTCTTTAAAGACAAATCATTTGCAAGTGCATTAAGGTCTGTTGCGTTTAATTCATTGGCTAAAGAAGCCAAGTTCATAAGTATGTCTATTTCAGAAAGAATTACAGCAGACTGCGTATTCTTTTTTGCCTCTTCAAAAGCCTTTAAAGCTCCCTTAAAATCAGACTTTTCAAATGCGTTTCTGCCTTGAAGCACAAAGTACCAAGGCCTTAAACTTTCACTGAGCTCGTCAAATTTAATTTCATCAAAATAGTTTAAAATTTCGCCGGAAGTTCTTGAGGCAACAATGGCTTTGCGCAGCAAAATATCTGAAGTATCAAGCAAGTTAAGCTTTGCAATTTCAAGGGCTGCGCTCTCAAATTTTGATTCAGAAATAAGCGCGTCTATAAGCAAGAGTCTTGCCTCTGCGGCATAAGCTGTTTCAGAAGAATCTAAAATATTTTCAGAAAGCGTTCTTGCAATTTCGGGCACACCCAAACTTAATGCACGCCTTGCGCTTTCAAGAGTTCCTGACGTAGAACTTATTGATGCACTCCCCGAAACAGACAAAGGCACATCAGTAAAATTTTGAGCCTTTAAAGCACAGGCGCAAAAAAGAATCAAAACTAAAAACTTTTGCAAAAGACTATTCATCTAAATATTTTTTGATGCAGTTTTAGAAAGGGCAATTTCAGAAAGCCTATCCACCAAAGCAAGAGCCTTGGCGTCATAGTCTTTTTTCATTTTTTTGCTGTTTTTAGCAAATGAAATAAGCTTTAAAAAATCTGAAGGACGCTTAAAAAGCAGTTTTAAAAGTGCAGGCAAAAGAGGCTTGTCGCCACCTGTTTTAAGGTCAATTAAAAGATGAAAAAATTCTTCGGGAACTTCTGAATTAAGTTCGTCGCTAACACATCTGAAAGCCCCAAAATGCTCTGCTCCAAATATTGGCAAAAAGAGTGCGCCTTCCATATCTACACCATCATAACCATTTTTAAAATATTCGCACTTTTCTGCATGACCCGCAAATTTAGGAGAGCAGGCAATCTTTGCGGCAGCAGCGCCCATATTTTCAAAAACGTCTTTTAAGAACTGAGACTGCGTCTCATACAAATAGTCGCACTTGCCTATTTTTTCTGAGCAAGAGCCGCAAAATCCGCATAAAAATGCAAAGTGAGGATTCAGTTTTTCTTTTATCTCTTGCACTCTTTGCACAGCAGCCTTACAGCCATAGCCCGAAACAAAAGCAAATATTTTTGCGTTTTCAGTTCTTAGCTCTGCCAAGTCGCCAACAGCGGGCTTGTGCCCTGCGTATTTTTTAAAAAATGCGCCTGCTTCATAAGGAGTAGGATAAATTATAAGTATCTTCATAGTCTAAAATAATGCGCTTTTTACGGCGTTTTCTATTGTTGCAGGAAGCGACTTTCCAACCCAGTCTCCAACAATTTTCACATTTGAAAAATGTCCATCGCATTCAGGCCTTAAACCTTCTCCTAAACAAGTAGAGAGCATTGTTGCGTCTTTAAAAAGCGATGGCAAAAAGACTTCAAATTCAATTTTTCCAAAATATTTTTCCAACTCTGCCGCAACAATTTCTTTTATGGCTGGCGCTGAAAAATCGCCGTTGTAAGCGCTTACTGTGATAGAATAAAAATGAATTCCATCCTCAAGATTTACAGTGTCAGTCCTATCAAAAATCCAATGGAAAGAAGACCCCACCAAGCCCAAAACACTGCCCTCAAAAAGCTTTGTTTTTGTGCCAAAATAAATATTTAAAATAGGAGAATCTTTTATGCCTTCTGCGCTTTTTTTAAGTTCGCACTCTGGCAGCAAGGCACCCAAAGTTTTGTGAGGAAGCGCAAAAACAGCAAGGTCAAAATCAGAAACTTGCGCATCATTTACTGAAACGCCAAGACACTTTTTGCCCTCAAAATGCAAAGCCTTAACAGGGCTGGATAAATATACCTGCCCCAAACAGCTTTCAATATAAAGCTTAGCACGCTGCGCAAACATATCGCTAATAGGAGTTGTGTTTATTAAAAGCGCAGACTTTTGTGCACCCCTTAGCAAAGTTGCCTTAATGCTTTTTTGAAACATATCAGCAGAAGCTTCTTCAATGGGCGTATTTTGAACAGACACGCAAAAAGGCTCCCACAAGATGCTTGTGGCAACTGAACCAAGATTTTGCCTTGCAAGATATGCCGCCACAGTTTCGTTCTCATAAGCTTTTGCAAAACCCAATTTTAGTTTTAGCAAAAATAAAATATTAGAAAAAACTTTAAAGCCCTCTACCTTGGGAAAACGCATTACATTTCCAAAAGACTTAAAAAAACCATCTCCTTTTTGAGGAAATTTGAATGCAAAACGCTCTTTGTTTTCGCCAACAAACTGCATGTCTTTTAAAGGCGGCAGAAAGCCATTTTTTTCTACGCCTAAAATTTTTAAAAACTTAAAAAAATTGTCGCAACAATTCATCATTGCGTGGCTTGCGTTATCTATGCGCACGCCCGCCTGCTTCCAATCATAAGCGCTAACCCTGCCCCCTAAATGAGACTTAGATTCATACAAATCTACAACGTAGCCCTTTAAAGACAAATTAACAGCAGCAGCAAGCCCCGCAACACCGCCGCCCAAAACCACAGCTTTTCCAAAATTTGCTTCAGGCAATTTGGAATATTTTTTTGCAAAACGCATTGCCCTAAGTGCAAGCAATATTTTTTTAGGTTTAGAAACTTTTACGATTTTTTCAGAAATATTAAAGTCGCACTTTGCGATGTCGTCTAAAATTTTTTCATAAATTTCTGACATTATAAACGCAGGCGTTAAAGCCTTGGCGTCTTCTGGCTGCAATAGCGCCCTTGCCCTGTTAAAATAATGCTTTGCTCTAAAGTGCATAAGGGCAAATAAGTCCTTGCATCTTTGGGGCAGCTTGGGCAAATCAAAGTCTGAAGACGTCACGCCAAAGGCATCAAGCTCTGCCTTAGGGATATAGACTCTTTTCATTTTTTTCCAGTCGTAAACAACGTCTCTTAAAATATTTGTAAACTGAAAAGCATAGCCAAGTGCCAATGCAAAGTCTTTTGTCTTTTCATTTTTGCAGCCAAAAATGTGAATGGAAACCAAGCCCACTGCGCAGGCAACGCCATAACAATATTTGTGAATTTCTTCAACTGTTTCAAAAATTTTGGGGTCAGTATCCCGCATTACGCCATCAATAATATCAAGCATATACTGCTTAGGAATATCGTTTCGCATAACAATGTCTCTGATTTCAGAGCCCATTTTTGAAAGCTTTGCAGTCTTGGCGCTATAGATGTTTTCAATCTCTGTTTTCCAAGCGTTAAGAGCCTTAATTCTGTCTTCAAGGCTTTGCGTTTCTTCGTCTGCAATATCGTCTAAAATTCTACAATATGCATAGAACACAGCCATATCTTCCGCCCTTTGCTTTTCCATGCAAAAAAATGCAAAAGCCAGATTAGAGCTTTTTCTTGCAGCAACCTGAGAAGCCTCGTTGACAGAATATTCAGCCATAAAATTTACAAAATTGAAGAAAGCAAAAGCTTTAATTTATCACGCTTTCCAAGCTTAGGACGCCCTTTTAGGGTATCGTACTTTTGCATGATAATCTTTTTTAGAATAGCTCTGCCGCCTGCAATTGTAAGCCTAATTTCTAAGCTTAAAGGGAAAGGCAAATAAGTTGGCAGCTCTTCACCCCTGCGGAAAAGTTCTTCTGTGCGTATAACCTGCGCACACAAGCAGCTGCGGACTGCCTCAGAAGCTGTGTCCTTAAAAAAGTCTTCTTCTGTAAGCGCACCCCATTCTTCCATGGGAATATAGATTCTGTTTTTGAGCTTATCAACGCTCATATCTTGCCAAAAGTTTGCAAGTTGCAAAGCAGTACAAATAGCGTCAGACTTTGCAAAAAGTTCTTTATCTTTTATTCCGTGCAAAATGAGAACTATTCTGCCAACAGGATTAGCACTGCGCCTGCAATAGTCGTAAAGTTCTGCATAGTCAACATAGCGCTTTTTAACAACATCCTGAGCAAATGCGCTAACTAGGTCTGTAAAAAGACTTACGGGAATATTGAATTCTTTAATTGTGTTTGCGCAGGCTATAAAAATCCACTCCCACTTGGGGTCTAATTTTTTTGGCTCTGACAAAGAAATTTGAAGCTGGCGTACATATCTGTCAAGCTCTGCAATGCGCAAAGGAGAATCTTCTGCGACATTTTCATGCTCTTCATCTGCAATATCGTCTGCAGTTCTGGCAAAGGCGTAAACGGCAGCAACGTGCTTTCTTAACCTTTTGGGCAAAAGCCTTGCCACAGGAAAATTTTCATAATGAGAATTTGCCAAATCCTGACACTTTTTGTATGCTTCATCTAAATTCATAAACTCACACAATAAAATCAGATTTTAAGGGGGTTTGTCGAGAGTTTTTTCTCAGCCAAACCCCGCCTTTTTCAAAGCTTATTTAAGAGACTTTTTAATATCTGAAACTCTGCACATAAAATCGACATAATAGACCTCATTTTCCTTCTTTAAAAGGGGAATTTCCTGCTTTGCCTCATTTAGAATTTCTGCCTCAAGATATTTTGCGATAAGCGATTTTTCATCACGCTCTAAAAGCCCCAAATAAAATCCGTTTTTAGTAATCAGACTGTCGCCGGCCTCTCCGCCCTTGTTTAGCCTTATGCTCTTGCCGTTAACAGACAAATCTAAATCGGCATTTCTGTAAGAATTTTTTGCGCTAAAAAGCCTTATCGAATTTAAATTTACTTTTTGAGAAGCAGTTAAAAGCTTTAAACTTTCAGTTTCTAAAATAGGAAGCTCTATCAAAACTATATTTAAATTTTCGCCCGTTACTAAGAGTTTTTGCACCTTAAAAGAGAGATTTAATTTTCTTTGAGATGCAGTGCAAGATAGGTTATAAACGCCTCCCTTTGTGATTTCTTTCCAATTTAGGCCCAATTTTTCGAAATCGCAAACAAGGTATCTTTTGCCTTCAATCACAAGCGCAGGCGCATTTATAGTGATAGATAAAGATTCGTTTATGAATTTATCTTCATCAATTTTTAAATCTATCTGCCAAGTTATTTCAGACCATTTGGCAAGCTCTAGCTCTGAATAGTTTGGAGCTTCTGTTTTTTCTTTTTTTAAATAAAAAAATGCTCCGCACACAAGCGCAAATAAAACAAGCGCCAAAAGGAGGTAAAAAATAAAAAAATTAAACGTTCTAAAAATGATATTTTTGCCGCCAGACAAATCTGCCACAGAGCCCCAAATTTTCTTAAAAGGCAAAAGCAAAAATACAAAGGCCAAACTTAAAATAAAAAGCAAAGACCATCTAAAAATTTCGCCATAGGCAGAGATGTATTTTGTAAATTCATCTTCTAAAAAATTAAAAAACACAGGACTCTCCTGATAAGTATTTTTTCACAGCCTTTAAAAAGCTCCACGGTGAA
>JAVBSE010000057.1:0-5947 GCA_031547315.1 Opitutales bacterium | reverse complement strand
GGGTATAAATAAAGAGAAAATAGAGAAAGAAGCCCAGAAAAATAAAAGAAGATAGATAAAACTAATTATTAATCTCTAGTTTAATAGTGTCACATATTGCCTTAAAGAAAGCTTCTTCTTCCTTTAGGTAATGTGTGACATTTTCATTTTCCATGTCTTTAACTAAATAGCATAGCGAAACCAAGTAACCTTCTTTTAAGATAAAAGTATATGTGAAAAGCAGAAGATAATTTGATTCTTTTTCAATAGTAAGAATTAAAGGATTTTTATTAAAGAAGGATTTTTGCATTTTAATTCTCTGGAATGAATCTGCTAGGAATAATCGCTCAATTATTTTGTTTGAATATATAAAATCATTTTTTTGATCTTCAGAAAGAGAGAAATATTCTTCAGCCATTTCCACAATATTAATAAAAAATTTTCTGAAAATTGGTTCTTCATATGAAATTAAATTAAATTTAGAGGAATCTGATTCATTTAGTTCAAAATAATCAGACGGATATTCAAATGAAAGATTTATGCTATAGTTATTAGGCTGGTCTTTAGTTGAAAAAACAGCTCTGTTGCCTTTTTCAAAATTTTCTAATAGAGGGCTTGAAACAGGCTTATTTTCTTTAAAAAAAAGAAACGCTGAGAGAATCAAAATCAATACAAGCCCCAAAAAAAGGACATGCCTCAAAGAAAAATTAGGTGATTTGATTGTCATATTTTTAGTAAAAAACCAGCTTTAATAAAAAATATCTTATTATAACATTTAAGATAAATGCAAGAAATTTAAGCACAAAAAAGGCGTAAGAGTTTTTAGTTCTTACGCCTTTTGTTTTTAGTTTGTTTCTAAAATTATCTTGCTACGTTTGCTACGTTTTCTGCTGTTAAGCCAAAGAAATTCATGATTTCTGGGCCGTCTGCAGAGAAGCCATAGTCGTCAGTACATACGCATTTTTTAGCGTATTTATACCAAGGAAGGCTTCTGCCTGCTTCTACTGCCGTAACGTTATCAAAGTTCTTTGGAAGCACGCTTTCTTTATATTCTGCCGACTGCTTTTCAAAAACTTCCATACATGGCATGGAAACTACACGTGTGCCCTTGCCAAGCATTGCTGCTGCTTCAAGTGCAAGCAAAAGCTCAGAGCCGCTTGCAATGATAATGCGTTCAAGTTTTTCTGTTTCAGGAAGTGCAATATAGCCGCCCTTAAGTGTGCCTTGGCGTCTTGTATTTAAAGGAATTGCGTTCAAAATTGGCAAATCTTGGCGTGACAATATTAATGCGCTAGGGCCGTCTCTGCGTGCCATTGCCATTGCAAAGCCTGCTGCGCATTCTTCTGAATCTGCAGGGCGAATTACGTTCACACGTGGTGTTGAGCGCAATATGCTTACTAGTTCAACAGGCTGGTGGGTAGGGCCGTCGTAGCCAACGCCAACAGAGTCGTGTGTGAGTATGTACTGCACTGGCAAGTTAGACAAAGCTGCAACACGCACAGAGCCCATAAAGTATGTGGCAAATGTTAAGAATGTTGCGCATGAAGGAGTGAAGAGGCCATAGTAAGCTATGCCGTTTGTAATGCCTGCCATGGCATGCTCTCTGATGCCATAGTAGATGTTTTTGCCTGCAAAGTTTGTTGGGCAAAAATCGCCGCCGTCTTTAATATAGTTCTTTGTTGAGCCATATAAGTCTGCAGAGCCGGAGATGATACCGGGAACTGCTTTAGAGAGTGCATTTAGAACTACTCCGCCGGAAACTCGGCTAGCGCTCTTGTCTGTGTCTGCAAATACAGGAATAGCGTTTAGAAGCGCCTCTGCATCTTGAAGGTCAGACTTTGTTACGCATTTATCTAGCTCAGTCGCTTTTTCCGGATTAGCTTGTTTCCAAGCGTCAAACTGCTTTTCCCAAGCTTTGCGCACACGTGCACGCTTTTTTGCAAGTTTGCCAAAATATTCGTAAACTTCAGGCGAAACAAAGAAAAGTTCTTCAGGAAGACCCAAGTTCTTTCTGGACTGAGCAGCAAATTTAACGCCGCCTTCGCCATGGGCTTTTTCGCAACCTTCAACTTCTGCAATGCCTTTGCCTATAACTGTTTTGCAAACAACTAATTTTGGTTTGCCATTTTCACGCTTAATAGCCTTTTTGAGCGCAGAACGAACTGAATCTATATTATTGCCTTCTGCTGTGAATACGTCAAAACCATAAGCTTGGTAGCGTTTTGCAACGTCTTCGCTTTGGGTTTTGCAGCCCATAGCGTCGAGCGTTACGTCATTAGAATCGTAAATAACAACAAGGTTATCAAGTCTGTTATGAGCCGCAAAGCAGCTTGCTTCAGAGGCAATACCTTCTTGCATACAGCCATCGCCAACCAAACAGTAAACTTTGTGGCTGAAAATTGCGCTGTCCGCAGTATTAAAACGAGCAGCCGCCATCTTTGCAGAAAGCGCCATACCAACAGCATTAGAAATGCCTTGTCCTAATGGGCCTGTAGTTGCTTCAACACCTGGTGTTTCACCAAATTCAGGGTGCCCCGGGGTTTTTGAGTGCATTTTTCTAAAGTTTTTGAGGTCTTCTTTAGAAAGGTCAAAGCCTGCCAAATGCAGCCAAGAGTAAATGAACATACTGCCATGGCCTGCGCTCAAAACAAATCTGTCTCTATTAAGCCATTTTGGAGCTTTGGGGTCTAGTTTTAGGATTTCCCCAAAAAGCACTGCGCCTATTTCGGCACAGCCAAGTGGTAACCCCAAGTGGCCTGAATTAACTGCTGCAACGCCATCAATTGCAAGACCTCTTGCATCTCTGGCTGCTAGATTTAGTATTTCTTTGTCTGTCATATTGTAATTATCGAGTTTTGTTAAAAAATTAGTTTCGCATTAGAGCGATTAGTTCTGCAATTTTCAAGAGTAAACAGATTTAACCCAAGAATATTTATTAGTACAGCAATATAGCGGAAGTGAATTGACCCTGTCAAGTGTTCTACACTTTACTAGTTTTTTTTGTTTTCTTGAGTTTAATTTTTGTGGCTCAGATTTTAAAACTTAAGTTTCAGAAAAAAATGCAAAAAAAATTAATTTTTTAATGCAAAAAATTTTAAGAAATAAAATGTCAATAACTTGGCAATAAAACTGTTCTACCTGGCGTTTAGTTCCCAATTATTAGGCATTTTCGTTTCTTTTTTCTAACACAATTCTCATAAATAAAGACTTTTAACTGTGCCGTATGGGTTGTTTTTCTCTGTATTTGAGCCTTAAGAGCAATTTTTAGACTTAAAAATCTTGGCAAGAAAATTTTTTAATTTTTTTTTAACACGCAATTGTTAATAACTTGTCAAAAACTTGTGCTTGAAATTCTAAGGACAATAGCAAATAGTGCTTTTGTTCAAAACAGAAGTAAGATCAAAAATTACTACTTTTTTAGCAAAGGCTTTGAAAAAAGCTTTTAGAAAATTTCATAATCAATTTAATATAAACAACTTATTTACTTTGATGCCCTTATCTTGTCTTTAAAAAATGCCTTAGAAAAGCCTGTTTTACAGAGCTTTACTTATCTTAGGACTTAGTTTATTGCCTTGATAGCAGAGTATTTGGTTAAAAAAACTTTTTAAATGTCAGAATTATCTCAAAATATTTCAGCCAGCGAGCTCTGGGAGTCGGCAAAGGCGTCTATGGCGTCTGTACTCTCAAAAGAGACTTTTGCCTCTTGGTTTGCAGACTTGCAAACTGTATCTTTTTCAGAAAATACCCTATGCCTATCTGCAAAAAGCGAATTTACTGCAAATTGGATTAAGGACAATTACGGAGACATTTTGCGTATGCATTTGTCTTTGTCATCAGGCTGCAATACAAATTTTAAGATAGATGTAGATTGTACTGCAGAAGAACTTGCCCTTGAAGCGCCCGCACAAAGGACTGTTTCCAGAATTTCTGTTCCGGAAAAACTTGCGGCAGCGCCTTTAATTAACCCACGCAATACATTTGAAAATTACGTTGTGGGCGATGGCAATAAGTTGGCTCATGCCGCAGCTTTGGCTGTTGCAGAGTCGCCTGGGAGTGCGTTTAACCCACTTTGCTTATATGGGGCAACAGGTTTGGGTAAAACTCATTTGATGCATGCAATTGCTCATTTTATTTTCAAAAATAATCCTCGTTCAAGAATTGTTTATTTGTCATCAGAGCGTTTTGTGAATGAATTTATCAATGCAATTAAAGACAATAACATTGTTCAGTTTCGTGCAAGATACAGAGATGTTGACGTTTTGATGGTCGATGACGTTCAGTTTTTTGCAGGCAAAGATCGCTGCCAGACAGAGTTTTTCCACGCATTTAATGATCTTTTTAATGAGGGAAAACAGATTATACTTTCTTCCGACAGACCTGTTTCTGAAATTAAAGACATTGAACAACGCTTAATTTCTAGGTTTGAGTGGGGTATGCCTATTGATATTCAGCCGCCGGACTATGAAACAAGGTATGCTATTTTGCTTAAAAAGGCAAAGTCTATGTCTGTTGAGCTTCCTGCTGAGGTTATAGATTTGCTTGCAAGAAAGATAACCAAAAACGTAAGGCGCATGGAAGGTGCTTTGAATATACTTGCAGGTTTTGTGTCTTTGGTTGCAAAAAATACAAAACCTCTTGATTTGGCCACAGCCGAAAAACTCTTAGGGGATACTTTCATGCAAGAAGAAAGTTCCAGCCAGATATCTGTAGAGCTTATCCAAAAGAAGACTGCAGACTATCTTAAGATAGATGTTTCTGAAATGATAGGTCCGCGCAGACCTGCTAATGTTGTCAACGCACGCCAAATTGCAATGTATTTGTCCAGAAAGCTTACAACGCACTCTTTGCAAGAGCTTGGTCAGATGTTTGGCGGCAGAACTCATGGCGCAGTTATGCACGCAATAAGTTCCATTGAAAACACAATGGAGCAAGACGAAAGTTCTAAGCGCACAGTAGATTATCTTCTCAAAACAATTTCACACTAAACTTAAAGCGGGCAAATGAAGCGCCCGCTTTTTTCTTATACTAATTAAAATATGGGCAAATTGAGAATAGGGATTTTTGGATTAGGCGGCGTAGGCGGCTTTTTGGGCGCTCACTTGGCGCATCGTTATGGCGTGCATTCAGATTACGAAATTTTGTTTTTTGCAAGGGGCGCAAGTTTGGAGGCAATTAAAAAAGACGGAATATTCTTAGAGCATGCAAATGAAAGCTACTTTGCACGTCCAAGTTTGGTGTCAGATAATCCTGCAGACTTTGAAAGTTTAGACTATATTATAATCTCAACAAAAACAAATAGTTTAGATGAAATTATTTTGGCTCTTAGAATGTGCATATCTTCTAAGGCAGTGATTATTCCTGTTTTTAACGGACTTGAAGCTTATGAAAAATTGCAGGAAACTCTTCCGAATAATTTAGTTGCGCAGGCCTGCACTTATATTGTTTCGCAAAAGACCGCCGCAGGCAAAATTAAATGCAGCTCAAAATTTGCAAGATTCTTTTTTGGCTTAGACTGCCGCAGCGACGAAAGGCTTTTGAGCTTAGAAAAAATTTTAAAAGATGCAGACATAAACGCAGTTTGCACAGAAGAAATTTCCACTTACGTTTGGGAAAAATTTGCATTTATTTCTCCGCTTTCAACGCTTATGTCTTATGTGCAAAAAAACTTTTCGGAAACTTTTTTAGACTCCAAAAATTTGGAAGATTTAAAGCTTTTACTGCAAGAATTTTGTGCGCTTATTAAGGCAAAAAATATAAAGACAGATGAAAATATTTTTGCAAATACGCTTGAAAAAATAAAAACAAGCATGCCTGCAAATTCTACCTGTTCTATGCAAAGAGATTTTGCAAGCGCAAAACCCAGTGAACTAGAGGCCATGACAGGCTATGTATTAAGAGAATCCGCAAAATATGCGCTAAAAGCGCCAACCTACTTAAGATACTATAATATGCTTTCAAGCATGGAGCG
>JAVBSE010000080.1:0-2790 GCA_031547315.1 Opitutales bacterium | reverse complement strand
TATTAAAAACAAAAACTTCTACCGGCAATATTTTTAAGAGTTCTAAGCCCTTGCGCCTAATATTCCAATACTTATAAAATAAATGTGAAAAGGCTATAGATACTATTACAAATATAATTGCCAGCGCTATAAAGTACTTATAGATAGAGGCTTTCTGAACAATTGAAGGCGTGTTGTAAAAACTTGTGTTTGGTGGCAATAATTTTTTATCCCAGCCAAGAGCTTCAAATTTAGCTTTGTTAATTAACAGAGCCGGCGAAGCTTGCTTGAAGAATTTTATATCAGACTTTCCATTTGTTAAAATGCTTTTTGTTATTTGTGCGACATACTCGCCCTGTCCATCGGCAGATTGCATGTAGCCGCCAATAAAGTCTTCTCTGCTGTTGGTATAGGCTGCCAAAACTCTGGATGAAACAATATTTGAAATAAGCTGCCTAGTTATTTCTGAGGGAATGAATGTACTGTCTTTTGCGCTCATCCAGCCATAGTAAATTACAAAAGCGTTTTCTTTAGAAAGAAATTTTAAGCGCTCAAGCATTTCTAAAGACGAATAGTCTTTGCCGTTTATAAACTCTATATCCAAATCTTCAAAACCCTTTAAATGCTTTTTAATTGCAAAACCGGTGGCATGACCATCAGAATTTGCAGAGTTTAAAACAACTACTTGCCTGCTTTTAGGAAAGAGTTTTTTACCAAAAATTAGATTGTCATGAAGGTTTTGATTTTTACTGATTATATAAACATTTTTATCTTTGAAATCTGAAGCATCAGACTCATCAAAATCTCCCAGCAAAATGAACTTTAAATATGAAGGAAAACTTGAAAGGTGCTTAATTATAAACTTGGAAGAAGCAGTATCCAAAGAAACAATGGTGTCTGCTCCTGTTCTTTTGATTTTTTCCAGTATAAAATTCAGTTCTGAATCTTCTAAAGTAAAACTTCGGGGATCAGTATTTGAAAGCTCTAGTGTGGATATGTAATGCTGAGTGTCAAAAAAACAAGACTTAAAGCCTGCAACAACCTTCCCCGCTCTTTCGTGTCTTGTGTTAAAAGCTGAAATTGCAAGTATATTTTTTTCGGAAATTTCAGAATCTGAAGCCGACGCAGCAGATTCCTTTGCTGACAAAAAAGGAACGCATGTAAATATAAATAGAAGTAAAAATCTAAATATACTTTTATAGGTCGACTTTATAGTTATCATAAATGCCAAAAATAGAAAAAAAAGATAAGACTCTTTGTCTAAATTTTTGCTAAAATTCAAGTGTGCTTTAAACTCAAAAAAGTAAGGCATTATTATTTTATAAAGTCAAAACATCTTATTAAATAATAAATTATTTTTACAGTTTTTTTTATTTGCCAAAAAATAAGAATGTAACATTATATAAACTTTAAATCTGACTTTGAAAAAATTTTGTTTAATGGCAAATAAAATTAAAATTACATTTTCTCTTCTAATTCTTATACTCTTTTCATCTTTGCTGTGCGATGCTAGCATATTTCCCTCTTGGAGAAAAGATGATAAAGATAAGAAAAGCATACTTCTGGTATCCTCATACAATATAAGAAATCCTTGGGTTGATGAATTTTTAGGAGGCTTTCTGCCAACGCTTTCCGATGATACTTATATTATAAATACTGTTGAATTGGGTGTTAGAACAACTCCTAACTTTAAGCCTAGGGTTGAAGACGCAAATAGCATTATAAGCAGAACAAAAGAACAAAAAACAGACTTAATTGTGGCTTTAGACCTCCCCGCAATTAATCTACTGAAAGAAATCTACCCTCAAATAAACCCGGAAACAAATATACTTCTTGCGGGTTACGTGGGTGAAATAGATTCAAAATTTGTGGCAAATAAAAACGTTTTTGCTGTTAAAAAAACCATTTCTTTTAAAGAGAATTTAAGTTTAATTCAGAAATTATACCCTAATATTAGGTCAGTAAATGTAATAACAGACGCCTCGCTTGAAGGTGTAACTGCGCATAATTATTTAAAGTCAGAATTTCTTAATTTGCGCTCAACAAACAGTTATTTTGAAGAAAAAACCAGCCACATAAATTTAGAATTTATAAATGGAAATTACTTTTCCACAGGAGAAATGCTCAAAACTATTTCTCAAGAAGACGATGTTGTATTATATTTTAGCTGGGCAAGCATAAAGGATGAACACCCTATCAATCAAAACAGCATTGAAACACGCATTTTTAATGTGGCAAATGGCAGAGTTTTTTCTTTTTTTAGTGCTGCAAAGAAAAATTCTATTGGCGGATTTTCTATTGGCGGCGTCGATTTTGGCGTTTTTTGCGCAGGAAAAGTCAAAGAAATTCTTGAGAAAAAATTAGTAGATATTGACGTTGAATTCACGTTTGATCCTATTTTAAAAATCAATATTGAAGCTTTTAATTCTGCAAACTTAGATTTTTCAAGCCTTCCTCCCGAAACTATTTTCGTAAAAAAGACTGATGGCATTTGGCAAACATTTGGGAAAGAAATTGTAATTGGCATTTTGGCCTTCTTCTTACTTTTTGCTTTTTTATTTTCCATACTGATTTTCAGAGTATTTTTAATAACAAAAAGGAACTCTATTTTATTTAGCAATTTGCCATCAAACACTTATGTTTTTTCTGAAGATGGCACAATTATATACGCGTATTCTGAATATGCGCATTTAAGAAATATTAAGTCTATCTTGCATTTTGGCACAGAATTTTTCCCAAAATTTCTTGAGGCTTTGCCTGAAATTAAAGCCGGTAAGCGTATTTCAATTACTTACAGATTTGAAAACGTTA
>JAVBSE010000203.1:0-2718 GCA_031547315.1 Opitutales bacterium | reverse complement strand
TAAGAAACTTCAAGATCAAGCTTGCCGCCTCTTTTTTCAATCAAATTGCGAACTTCTGCCTGATACTGAGAGCTCACAAAAAAGTCTACAAAAACAGGGTCTTGCTGTTCAATATTTGTAATCACAGAAACATTGGCAGATGCAATGTTGCCTGCGTCTATCTGGAAAAAGCCGGCCTTCCCGCTTATAGGAGACTTAATTGTACACCAGTCTAAATTTATCTGCGCCAGCATTAACTGCGCCTTGGCGGCCTCTACCGCGCCTTTGTCGCTGTCGACTGTGGCAACAAGTGCGTCATAACTTTGCTTGTCTACGTACTTAGATTCGGCAAGTTTTTTATTTCTTTCAACGGCAAGCTCGTCTATCTTAAGTTTAGATTCTGCTTGGACAAGCTGGGCTTTTGCCGCAAGAACCTGAGCCTCGTAAGGACGTTTGTCTATAACAGCAAGAATATCGCCCTCTTTAACAAATTCGCCCTGCTTAAAATTGACAGACATAATTTGCCCTGTTACCTGAGAAACAACCTTCACACTCTTATAAGAGGATATTGTGCCCAAGGTATCGATAAATCTGAAAGTATCTTTTTCTACAGCCGCAGCCAAAGTTACAGGCATAGGAGGCATTATTTGCGCTGGTTTTTCTTCTTTTTTGCACGCACTTAAAAATAGCGCAATTGCTGATGAGAGAATTATGGCTCCATTTGAAGCCAGAATGGTTTTCTTTGAATATGTATTTCTCATAAATTTGATATAAAAATATGAAAAGCAATCTAACAGCTTCTTAAAAGTCGTCAACCCGAAATATAAAATCAAAAAAATTCCAATTTTAAACTTTGCTTAAAATATCTTGCATTTTTTTCAATTTCCTTTTGCCTAATAAGTTTACAAATTATGGGAACCCTGCACAAATATATATTCAAACAAGTTTTAGGAACAGCTATGATGACCCTGGCTTTGTTTGTGTTTGTGCTTGTGATAGGCAACGTAATTAAAAGCGTTATGCCGGAACTTATTTCAGGCAGAATCAGCGTGGGCTTATTTTTTTATATTATTGCGCTGATAGTTCCTGCTGTTATTCCTTATGCGCTGCCTATGGGTATGCTTACAGGCATTTTGCTCGTGTTTGGCAGAATGTCGGCCCAGTCAGAAATTGTTTCAATTAAGGCTTCAGGGCGTTCTGTTTTAGATATGGCGGTGCCTGTATTTTTTATTGCAATTTGTGCAACAATTTCGAGTTTAGCCATAAATTTTTACTATGCCCCGCTTGCAAATTTTGCCTACAAGTCCGCACTTAAAAATGTTATTAAAAACAATCCTTTGCAGTTTGTTAAACCAGGCTATTTTGTAAGAGACTTTCCGGGCTTTATACTTTACGCAAATTCTGCCGAAAATAAAATTTTGCAAGAATTCCGCATTTGGGAACTGAACAGAAATGGCGACGTTAAAGTTTCAACCCAGTCTAAAACTGCAAATATCACTTACGATGAAACTCATGAAGAGCTTGTCATTACGCTAAACAATGGTTCTGCCGACTATCGCCAAGAAAGCGCAGACTTAGATTTTTCTAAACCTATAATGACAGTTAAGTTTGAAGAACTTTCAGTAAAACTTCCGCTAAGCGAAATTATTGGCTCGTTTGGAGGCGATGGCAAAAAGCTTAAACTTATGACTTTTGGAGAGCTTATGAGCGCACGCCAAACCCATGCGTATAAAGACGGCGTAACAGACCCAACGCCTGAACAAAAATTCAAGGCAAAAATTATAGTCCAAACGCAAATTCAAAAATCTTTTGCAATGGCGTTTTCTATATTTTCGCTGACAGTTTTGGCAATTCCGCTTGGCATTAAAGCTTCTAGGTCTGAAACCTTTGCAAATGTTGGAATTGCGCTTGTGCTTTCAATGTCTTACTACCTTTTAACAACGCTTATTACTTGGTTTGACAACTACCCAAGTATGCGCCCCGATATTATTATTTGGATTCCAAACTTTATATTTTTAATACTTGGCGGTATCTTGCTTATAAGAGCGCAAAGAAATTAAGAAAAACAAAAAAAGCAAGTTTTCAAGAAGCTTGCTTTTTTGTTTATAAAGAAAATTTCCTTTATTTATTTGCCAAAGACTTTAAATATTTTGCAATTGCAAGCGCCTCTGCTTCTTCATTTGCTTTGCCTTTTGCCTCGTAATATTTGTAGAACTTCATGTCGTTTTCAGACCAAATATTGGCTTCATAATAGTCGCCGCAAAATGGAACGTAAAGGTCTATCCAGGCTGCAATTTTATCTTGTTCTTCTTTGCTTAAATTTGTTTTGCCGTGGCCGCTACGCAGCATTGTTGTAAGCTCGCTCTTTGCAGCCCCCCTAAAATAAGGAGGCAATAAAGTTGGCACAGACTGCATTCCGTTCCAGTTTATTATTTTGTTTTTAAAGTCTGCAAAGTCAAGATACTCGCCCCTGTTTTTGGGCTGCAAAAGATTATAATATGCGTCATTAAACAAACGCTTTGCACGCTTGTTTTCAATAGGATAGTCTAAAAGGCTAAAAGCTCTTGTTTTTCCTTTAGCATATTCTGCTTCTTTTTTTAGCCAGTCGTCGCCCTTTGTTGGGGCAAGGTCTGCAACGCTGAATTTAGATTTTCCGTCAAGAGATTCTATGCGTGCAACAGACCTGTCGTTATGGCAGCTAATGCAGTTTTTATCTAAGATTGGTTGAATGTGTTTTCT
>JAVBSE010000051.1:0-6108 GCA_031547315.1 Opitutales bacterium | reverse complement strand
TAAAAAAAGCAGAAAATATTTTGAGTCCAGAATAACTCTTTTTTCGGGCCAAAGGCTTGATATGCTAAATAACAATTATCCATACAGAATTGCTTGGCACGCACCAACACACGGATTTGTTACATATATGACCTGGGGAACCTATCACCCCCTACGCACTGCCAAATTTTTTATTAACGCCTACGAGCTCACAAAAGATAAAAAATTTTTAGACGCAGCCTACCTTGCCAACGACTTCCACAACGGAGCAAATCCCACAGGGCAAACAATGACAAGCGGACTGGGCAAAAATTACCCTGCAAAATTCTTAGACCTGCCCTCTTACGCAGACAATATTGCAGAATATGTTCTTGGCATAACCCCCTATCGCAACACATTCGGAATTGCCCGCGACAACATCAACCTTGCACAAGCCCTAATCTACAAACCAAGACCCGACAGGCAGTTTGACCCAAAACCTGTAATGATACTCCCAGATTCTATCACAGGCGGCGGCACTCCCAAAGCAGAAGACCTGGTAAAATCTGTAGGCAAAGTTTGGCCCATCTGGAGAAGATGGTGCAACATAGAAAGCTACACTGTCGCCGCCAGCGAATACACAGTTTCAGAAACAATTGCCCCAGCGATGGCAACAACAGGCTGGCTGCTTGAACCAGGCTGGAAACCATCAGAAAAACTAAAAAATATAGAGCCGGTTAAAGCTGTAAAAGAACTAAAAGGCTACGCCCCTTTGCCTTAATTTTTTGCATCAGCAAGGTTTAAAGTTCAATTTCAACTTTTTTATTTGCAATTGGGGCAATTTCGATATTGGATTATGGGCTTCAAAATTTAACATTATACAAATATGGTATCATACAAAGAACTAGGTCTAGTAAATACTCGCGAGCTTTTCAAAAAAGCTTTTGCTGGTAAGTACGCAATTCCTGCATTCAACTTCAATAATATGGAGCAAATGCAGTCTATCATTCAGGCTTGTGTAGCTACAAAGTCTCCTGTTATTTTGCAGGTTTCTTCAGGTGCTCGTAAGTATGCAAATGCTACACTTTTGCGCTATATGGCACAGGGTGCTTGCGAATACGCAAAGGAACTTGGCTTCAATGTTCCTGTTGTTTTGCACTTAGACCATGGCGACTCTTTTGAACTTTGCAAATCTTGCATTGAATCAGGTTTCTCTTCTGTGATGATAGACGGCTCTGCGCTTCCTTACGAACAGAATGTTGAACTTGCTGCTAAGGTTGTTGACTACGCTCACAAGTACGACGTAACTGTTGAAGGCGAACTTGGCGTTTTGGCAGGTATCGAAGATGAAGTTTCTCACGAACATCACTCTTACACACAGCCTGAAGAAGTTGAAGACTTTGTTAAAAAGACAGGTGTTGACTCTCTTGCAATTTCTATTGGCACATCACACGGCGCATTCAAATTCAAGCCTGAACAGTGCACACTTAATGCAGAAGGCAAGCTAGTTCCGCCTCCATTAAGATTCGACATTTTGAAGGAAATTGAACAGCGCATTCCTGGCTTTCCTATCGTTCTTCACGGAGCATCTTCTGTTCCACAGCAGTATGTTGACATCATCAACGCTAATGGCGGCAAGCTAGAAGCTGCAGTTGGCATTCCTGAAGAGCAGTTGCGCCAAGCGGCAGAATCTGCAGTTTGCAAAATCAATATCGACTCTGACGGCCGCCTAGCTATGACAGCAGCAGTTCGTGAAGTTATGGCAAAAAAGCCTGCTGAGTTCGATCCACGCAAATACCTTGGTCCTGCTCGCGACGAACTTCAGAAGCTTTACACTCATAAGATTGTAAACGTTCTAGGTTCTGCAAACAAAGCATAATTTGCCTAAACAAAACTAAATTTAAAAGGTGCGTAAAGAAAATTTACGCACTTTTTTTGTGCCTGTTTACATATTATTTTATAAAAAAATCTGCCCTAGTTTTTTGTTTGTAAGTTTTCCAAAAATTTCTTAGTATTCCTAAAATTTTATTTAGATATGATATTTAAAAACAGATATTTCTTCTTTGCTCTTGTGGGCGTATTTGCACTTATAAGTTTTAGTGCCTGTGGAAAAAAACCTGAAACAGTAAAAAACAAAAAGAGTTCGGAAAGTATTGTTCAAAAAACTGAGATTGCAGAAAATTCTAGCCCGACAACTGCGCCAATTGCAAGTACAGCAGAAAAACCTAAAGTAGAACTTGATACAGGCTTGCTTGAAGAACTTTCAAAGACGCCTCATCCTGAAGATGGCTTATCTAAGCTTAGACTAGATACATCTAGCACTGA
This sequence comes from Opitutales bacterium, assembly GCA_031547315.1. Lineage (GTDB taxonomy): Bacteria > Verrucomicrobiota > Verrucomicrobiia > Opitutales > Intestinicryptomonadaceae > Intestinicryptomonas. The sequence continues at coordinate 3,825 of JAVBSE010000051.1, read as the reverse complement.
AAGTTTCCTCAAAAGTTTAAATGATGAAATGCAAGAATTTTGCAAACTGCCAGAAGAGCAAAGAAAGGCTATGCTTAAAATTTTTGACAGGTATGTAATGGAGCTTCTTCAAGCAAATCCTAAGTTTTTTGAGTTCATGGAAGGCCTTAAAAGTAAAACGCCACAAGAAGCCCAAGAACTTTTTTTTGATTTTCTGCGTGAAAGTATGAAAGTAATGAATGGAAAAAACTTTTATGAAGTTATTGACCAAGGTGAAGCATATCTTTCAAACAAAGATCCTATCAGCGATGAAGAACTCTTGGAATTTAATCTAAAAATTGGCAGAATAATCACAGGAAGCGGCAATCAATAATAATGAAATTTTTCAAAAAAAGTTTTTAACTTTAAAAATGTACTTTGCCTCTGCTTTGCATTTGCTCTGATCTTCCTTTTTTCATGCAGTAAAAAGCCGGAACCCAAAGAACATAGTAAGAAAGTTTCTGAAATAAAATTAGAGTTAAGTTCTGAGCAGAAAACAGAAAAAGAGCAAATTGCAGAAGCTCCCAAAGTCGCTATTGACGAAGACTTAGTCTATCAAATGGAATTTCCTGACAGGAACCTTAAACTTGCAAAAATGCGTATTAATGCTTCAAGCCATCATGAACTTTTAGTATCACTAAACAGATCAGATGAAGAGATTGAAAAACTCCCTAAAGAAGAGCAAATTCGCATTGCCAATGCAGGCATGCGCCTTTATTTAGATACGTTAAAAGACCCTGATGTTTTAAACTTGTTTGTAAAATTACACACATATTCTCCTCATGATAGGGATAATGAAGATAGGCAGAAATTGCGTGAAGAGTTTTACTTAAGAATGGCAAAATCAGTTGAAGGTAAAAATATTTATGAAATTGTTGAAGAAATTGAAGCCAACAAATATGACAAAACAATAAGAGAAGAATATCTTGAACTTTATGATATTTTAACAGACAAAGGAGTAATCGATAATTATATTGGAGCAATGCCGTTATTTGGCAGCGGAGTTAAGAATGCTGAATAATCATATATAAAATGTTTCATTTCTTTGTTTTGATTTTTCTAAAAAAACAATATATAGTTGGCACATGAAAATTAAACTCTGCCCTATTTGCCTGAAAATATTTTGTCTTGTGGCTTTTGTAAGCCTTACTGCCTGTGGCAAAAAAGAAGAAGCTAAAGAAATTAAAAATGATTCAGAGTCTAGCAAAATAGAAGCTGTTACAACACAAAACACAACAGCAGAAAAAAAGGCAGAAGCACAAGTGCAAAAACCAAAAGTGCAGCTTGACGCAGGCCTGCTTGAAGAGCTTTCAAAACCCATATACCCTGACACTCCTTTGGCAAAAATAAAAGTAGACTGCTCAAGTTGGGAAGCCTTTGAAAAAGCAAATAATGAAATGCAGGCAGAAATTATGAAGCTCACACCTGAAGAGCAAAAGCGTTTCATGGAAGTTGGGCAGCGCTTATTAGTAGATGCAATGAAGGCTATCCCTGATATTCAAGGGAAGATGGCTGAGCTGCAGTCGCTCCCGCCTGAAGAACAAGAAAGAACAGGCAAGGAATTTTTCTTAAATATATTCAAAGAATTTGAGGGCAAAAACATTTACGAAATTGCCGACACAATTGAAGAACGCTCGCAAGGACGCCCACCTGCTGAAGAAGAATTAAAAGAGCTTTTTGAAAGCTTTGCACCCCCTCCTCCGCCACCTAATAATTAGTTGGATAGCTCTTTCTTTTTCAATAAAATAGGAGATCACTATTTCTGGCAATCTCCTAAAGAGTTTTTTTAGTTGCCCTAATTATGAGACAATGTTCGCAAGTTTTTACAGCAACAATATGCTGTTTCAATTTCAGTGCTTTGCTATTTCAGATAAAGGTCTCAAATTGTGCGGCGCATTAGGCGCAAAAAAAAATCTGTGGAAGGCGTGTAGTGACCTACATAACTTTCACAGATTTTTTGCAGCAACAAAGTGCCACGCCAATTTCAGACCTTTATCCTATTTTCCAAATACTTTCAGACCCCTCAGGTGAAAGTACTCGTGCTTTTGAAGTTCTATTTTAAGGTAGCGTGCTTTCTTAAAGCCTCCAAAATTTACTATCCAAGTGTCTTTTGCTTTGTTGATTTCTGAAAGCTTTTGCCAAGCATTGCCATCGCTTGAAATATAAATGCGCAATCTGTCGTTTCTGTCGCTTTGGGCATCTTTGCGATTATAAAGAATTGCGCCGCTAAGCTCACGCTCCTTTTCAAAATCTACTATCAGGTACTGATTATCTTGTTTTTCTGTGTGAAAGGCGTAGTTAACGTCTTGACACTCTAAAAGCGTGTCTCTTTGAGGAGCATACTGCGAAGACCTTGTGCTGTACGTCACCTTTGTTGAGGCGTCTGTTATGCACTTGCCTTCAGGCATATTTAGATATTTTTCCACACGCAAATTTTTGTCTAGTTTTTCGAACTTGTAAGGGTGTGGATTTTTAACTGTTGCTTGCTTAAAAGAGTCAATATTTGGCAAAAGCGCTTGCATTATTGCAAAGTTAAACTCAATAGAGCCTTCAAAATTTATTCTGTACTCTTTTTCTGTTAAGTCATCTAAAGAGCCATTGCCAATGCCTGCAACTGCGCCTGCAATTCTAAATTCAGGAGAATATTCTTTTGGCATATCTTTAAAGTGCATTGCCTGCAAAATTTGCTGCTGCTCATAAGGCATTAAAGACATTGAAAGCTTGTCTTTGGCTGCAACAATTGCGCCACGCTTTTGAGCATCTAAAACAGACATCCAACGCACATCTTCTCTGTTGCCTGTGTCTTGAGGTTTTGAGTAAGGGAGTAATTCTTTACTTAAATCTAAATTATAAAGCCCCACATTTGCAGCAGCAAGTTCGTCATTAAAATTGACTCTTGGGCCTCTGCCAAAGTAAGAAATATTTTTAGCCTCTGCAAACGTACCCCACTTTAAACCAAGCCTTGGCAGAAGCAATTCCTTAGGCGTATCATTAATTTTTGCAATGCGCACATCTGCAAATACTGCACCGCACTGCGCAGAAATTGTATATGCAATATCTACTAAAAAGCCTTCGCCATCTTCATTTGTATAGTATTTAGAGCAAATTACTCTGGCATTTCTTTCATCTATTTTTTCAACTTTAAATGAATTCAATTCTTCTTTGAGTTTGCCTGCTCCAAAGTTTTTCATTTCACGCTCAAACTGTCCTTGATTATGCGTCCAAGCGCTTTGGATATCAAACTTTACAGGCGTACGCAAAAAAGAAACATTAGAAAAACTTAAAGCGCAAAGTTCTCCTAAAACAGGATCAAAACTTGCCTTAATATCTTTGCCCAAAAGTACAATTTTACCATCTTCTTTTGAATTTTTAAGCACGTCGTTGAAATTAACTTTTGCAACATAATCTACTTTCTTAAAGAAGAACTGCTTGCTTGCAACTACGCTTCCTTTTTCTGAAAAGTCAGAATTATTTTTGCTTAAAAAATTTATTTTGTAAAAATATTCGCCTGCATTTTTTGTATCAAAATTTGAAAGAGGAATATCAAATTCTTTGCTTTCAGAAGGCTTTAAATTAAAGCTTTGCAAAGCTTTTTTGCCTAGAACTTTTCCATTGTGTTCAAGCACTATCTCTGCATCAAATTCAGATAAATTTGTAGAGTTAAACTCATTTGTGATTTGAATTTTGCCTGCGCTGATTTCTTTCATTTGAATATCCGCATAAACTGCCTGAACTTCAAAATAATCCGGCGTAAGCGTTCTGTCGCCAAGCACTAAGCCAGATGAGCACCAAGTGCCTGCACTGGGG
>JAVBSE010000153.1:0-9594 GCA_031547315.1 Opitutales bacterium | reverse complement strand
TGATAATTTTGCTATTCATATTTATATTAAGGTTGTTGTTTGGGTTAAAGTCCTTTGCGGACACTCCCTTAACAATAACATAAGAACTCAATTTTGACAAAACTACTTTTGATCTGTTGGATTAAACGCTTACTTTGGATATTTTTGATACTTTGGGTATTTTGGCCCTCTTGGAACAAAGGCACTCGTTTGGAAAACTTTTTGTTGACAAAGAAAATGGAGGCAAATTTTGGGCATAAAAAAGCCCTGAAAATTCAGGGCTATTATTTTAAACAAAGTCTTTTAGTTTTTTATCTTAACGTAAAGCTCTGTTAGTGATAGGATCTAATATCTTAAAGTTTTCTACGTGATAACTTGGGTCTGCCCTAAAAGTTAGCTTCAAATTATAAGCTTTTTCAAGGTTTATCAAATGATCGTAATCTTCATTTTGCATTAGCTTAAGATTGTCTGGGTGCAAAAGAATCAGCATTGCAATTTCATTTGTGCTTTCAGACTTAATACGCATACCCCTTGCAATAGCCACAATCTTACGCTGAATTTCAACACTCATGGTGCGTGAAGATTTCACTATACCCTTGCCGCCGCAATATGGGCAGGTAGAATAAATTTCGCTCGCATTAGATTGGTGATGGCGCTGGCGTGTTAGCTGCATTATACCAAGTTGAGAGATTGGCAGAACTTGGCTTTTTGCCTTGTCGGAATCCATCTCATCACGCAATTTTTTGTAAACAGTTTGTCTGTCTTTGCGGCTTTTCATATCGATGGTGTCGATAATAATAAGCCCGCCGATATTGCGCAGTCTTACTTGGCGTGCAGCCTCAGAAACTGCTTCAAGATTTGCCTGCAAGATAAAGTCTTTGCCATCGTCTGACTTGCCCTTGTGAGAACCTGTATTGACGTCGATAGCAGTCAGCGCTTCTGTTTCATCTATCACAATTTCGCCGCCTGAAGGCAATGGAACTCTGCGCTGGAAAGTCTGCGTAATTTGCTTTTCAATATTGTAGCGTTCAAAGATTGGAATATTGTCTTTGTAGTACTGAATCTTAGAACGTGCTCTTGCAGAAATTCTTGAAACCGAAGATAAGATTTTGTCGTAATCTTCTTTACTGTCTATTAAGATTCTGTCTGTTTCTTCTGTTAAAAAGTCGCGCACAGTGCGCTCAATAATGTCGGGCTCTTTATACAAAAGCACAGGTCCTTTTTCTGTTTCAATTTTCTTTTGAATGCGCTCCCACTGGTCTATGAGCATTTGTAAGTCACGCTCAAAATATGTAAGGCGTTTGCCTTGCCCTGCAGTGCGCACAATAACGCCCATACCTTCAGGAATCCTCATAGTGCGGAGCACTTTTTTGATTCTGTCTCGCTCGCGCCTGTCTTCAATTTTGCGTGAAATACCGCACTGGCCTGCATAAGGCATAAGCACCAAATAACGGCCGGGAATCGCAACGTTTGTTGTTACTCTTGGGCCCTTTGTGCCAATCTGTGTTTTTGTAATTTGAATTACAATTTCAGTTCCAACAGGAAATTTTTCAGGAATATCCTTGTTAGAAATTTTGAGATTTGCATTTTTTTTCTGCTCTTTGCTTCTGTTTTCTCTTACAATTTCGTAAGAGTTATCTGAAGTTGCAGATGGAAAAATATCCCAATAATGTAAGAAGGCGTTTTTAGCCTGACCTATGTCTACAAAAGCCGCTTTTAAGCCTGCTTCAAGATTCTGTATTTTGCCTTTGAAAATTGCGCCCACAAAACTTTCGTCTCCTGCACGCTCTGTTTCAAATTTCTGCATAAGCCCATCAACCAAAAGCGCCATACGCTTTTCAAGAGGCTCAACATTTATTACAATTTCTCTGTAAGAACCTTCTTCACGCTTTAAAAGCCTAATTATTTTTTCCAAAAGCGGACGTTTTTTTGAACGCAATTTGGCTTCAATACTTAATTGTTCTACAGAAATGGGTTCGACAGTTACCTCAGGGGGGCGCTTTGAGAGTTCCGCATCCAGAGAGTCTTGATTTTGATTTATTTCTTCTTTCATTGATTTCGCTTAATTTTTTTGAGCGAAACTTTTGCATAACTAGTCGTAAACCTGTCTATGTCTGTACACACTTTGCACCAGACCTAAAAGGATACAACACGTCAAAACAAAAGATCCGCCATAACTTAACATTGGCAAAGGTAATCCTGTTATGGGCATAATGCCCAAAGTCATACCTATATTTATAAATACGTGCGTCATCAGCATTGCAGCAATGCCTACGCATAAAAATTGTCCGAACCTGTCTCTTGAAAGCCTTGCCGCCCTAAGGCAGCAAAATAGCAATATTATAGACAGTAAAACTATTGCAGCTAACGCCCCTATAAAACCCGATTCTTCGGCAAGCACCGCAAAAATGAAGTCATTATAAGCAACGTCAGAGGGCAGATAGCCCAGCTTTGCCTGAGTACCTTCACCCAGGCCCTTGCCAAACACGCCGCCGCTACCAATAGAGATAAGACTTTGTCTTGAATTCCAACTTGTATTTTGCCCGGATGGATCAACAAATTCCGGCGCTATAAAGGTCAGAATTCTGTTTCGTTGATAGTCCATCATTGGCAAACAAAAGTGATTTCCTCCAAAAGCATTTTCTGACTGCGCCTGACTGGCGCTCATTCCTGTGCTTTCAAGAAAGGATGCATATCTTACAATATCTATTGTCAAAACAGAAACCAGCAATGCGAACGCAGCAAAGGCGCACACAAAGAAACGCTTTGAGAGTTTTGACACATATAACATTGCAAACAGCATTGGAGGAAAAACAAGAGTAGAGCCTAAGTCAGGCTGTAAAAAAATCAATAAAATTGGTAAAATAATTACAAATCCTACCCTTAAAAGCACTTTTATTGATTGTTTTAATGTTCCAACCTTAGATCTTCCCAAAATTGCAGCAACCATAATACAGGTTCCTATCTTTGCAATTTCAGAAGGTTGAAGTGAAAAGAGCCCCAAATTTATCCACCTTGTTGCATTAAATCTTTTAACAACAAAGGGTATAGGCAGCCCAAAATGTTCTTTCAAAACCAAAGGCACAAGCAGCAGTATGGACAAAATGTAAATTGCCTGAGCATAAACAAAGCATTTTCCATAATCCATTCTTGCCAAAAACGTATATACAATTCCGCCAAGAGTGAAAAATACTATTTGTTTAAACCAAAACTGCTTGTACATCACAGTTTCATCAATGTTGTAATTCTGAGAGGTATAAATAAATGCCAGCCCCATCATTGCCAAAAGCGCCATGCAAATTGGCATAACAAAGTCTGTGCGCTTTTTTTTGCGAACATCTATTTCTATCTCTTTTTCTAAACCAAACATTGTTTATTCGAAAAGCTTAACCGATACAAATTTTTTAATATCAGAACTTAGCAAACCTTTTCTTTTTGAATATTCTTCCAACTGATCTTGCCCAACATTCATATTGTTTAAATATTTTGCGCTTGGGTTTGCAAGCCACAAGCCGCAAACACTGGAGGCAGGCGTCATTGAAAAATTTTCTGTTAAAGAAATTCCTGTGCGCTCTTGCACATTTAGCAAATTCCAAATTTTAATTTTTTCAGAATGATCGCCCCATGCAGGATAACCGCAAGCAGGCCTAATGCCCAAGCCTTTTGCAAAGGGTTTCCACTTTTGTTCATTTAAAAATCTGGCATAGGCTTCTGCAATTATATTGCAAAGTATTGCCGCTATCATTGCGCCATAGTCGTCGCCGGTGGCCTTTAGGCCTCTGGCAAAGTCTTCTGCTTCTGCGCCTGCTGTGGCGGCAAATAAGCCAATACAGTCTGCATAGCCTGCGTTTTTGGGCGCAACAAAGTCTGCCAAGCTTGCGCACTGCCCGCCTATGGGCAGCTGATTTCTAAAAAAGCAAAGTTTTGTGAGAAGCTTTTTATCTGCCCTGTAAAGTTCCACATCATCTCCGTCAGAGTTTGCTCTAAAGAACTTCCAGATAGCTTTTGGCTTTGCAATTTTTTTAAGCTCTGCCAAAACTTCAAGCGCATCTGCAAAAAATTCTTTGGTGAATTGCCCCTGCGGCGTAGAGTCTTTCATCTTTCCTCTAATCCCTTCCATACCCCATGCACTAAAGAAAATGCCCCAAGAAAAGTATGGCTCAAGCTCTTCAATTTTGTGATCGCCAAGCCAAGCGTCAAAGCTAAGCGGCTTTGCTACCAAATCTTGAGAAAATTCTGCCTTTGCAGAGCACTTTTTTGCCTCTGCAAAAGAAAGCATTTTTGAATTGCTGCTTTGAGCCGTAGCTTCAAACTCTCTGCGCAAAGCGTCTTGCGAAGCCTTGATTTTCAAAATTGTTGCCTCACTTGCATCCATAATTTCAGAAACAACAGAAGCAACAACAGAAGCGTCTTCAACATGCACAACCAAGCCATCGTAAATAGGCGCAAGCTTTACTGCCGTATGAACAGGATTTGTTGTTGCACCGCCAATAATTACAGGAACCTTCAAACCCTCTTTTTGCAAGAGCTCTAAAGCATAAGCCATCTCTGAAAGCGAAGGCGTAATTAGAGCGCTAAGCCCCACAATGTCGGAACGTTTTGCAGCATCTACAATTTTTTCTGGCGGGCAAAGCACGCCCAGGTCTTCTACTTCGTAGCCATTGCAGGCAAGAACAGAAGCTGTAATGTTTTTTCCAATGTCGTGAACATCTCCCTTTACTGTGGCGATAGCAATTTTGCCTCTGCCGCCAACACTTTTGTCCATAAAAGTTTCCAGCACTGCAACTGCATTTTTCATTACACGTGCGCTTTTTACAACTTGGGGCAAGAACATTTTGCCTTCGCCAAAAAGTTCGCCCACATGGCGCATAGCGCCCATAAGAGGGCCTTCTATTACTTTGAGAGGATCTTTTAAAATATCGTAATACGCTCTTGTAACTTCTGCGATATGGGCGTCGTCTCCCTTCACAAAACAGCGGCGCATTTTTTCTTCCAAACTTAAAGAGTCAAAGTCATCTTGCTTTTCAACTGCGCCCTGCGCCAAGCCTTTATATTTTTCTGCGGCTTCCAACAAAGCTTCAACTGCGGCCTCGCCTTTGTTTAAAATTACGTCTTCAACAAGAGTTTTAAGCTCTGGCAAAATTTCGTCATAAGGCACAAGCATGCCTGCGTTTACTATGCCAAAATCTAAGCCCGCCTTGCGTGCGTGGCAAAGAAAAATAGAATGCATTGCTTCTCTTACAGAATTGTTGCCCCTAAACGCAAAAGAAATATTGCTTACGCCTGCGCTTGTTCTTGAGTATGGGCAAAGACGCTTAATTTCTGCCACAGCCTCAAAAAAGTTTACAGCATACGCATTGTGCTCTGCAATTCCTGTTGCGACAGTCAAAACATTTGCGTCAAAAATAATGTCTTCTGGCGGAAAACCAATGCTTAAAAGCAAGTCGTAAGAACGTTTGCAAATACGCACTTTGTCGGCAATTTCTGCAGCCTGACCTTTTTCATCAAAGGCCATAACCAAAACTGCTGCGCCATATTTTTTAATTTTTTTTGCACGCTCTAAAAAGATTTCTTCGCCCTCTTTTAAGCTGATAGAATTTACAATAGCCTTACCCTGAACACACTTTAAGCCCTCTTCAATAACATCCCAATCAGAAGAGTCTATCATAAACGGGACTTTTGCAATCTCAGGTTCTGCAGCCGCCATATTAAGGAAGGTACACATAGAAGACTTTGCGTCCAGCATAGACTCATCAAAATTTATATCTATGACATTTGCACCATTTTCAACCTGCTTTCTTGCCACAGCAAGTGCACCAATAAAGTCGCCTGCAAGCACTAATTTTTTAAATGCAATAGAGCCCATAACATTGGTGCGCTCTCCCACAAAAATAAATGGAGCATTTTTTTCCGGCAAACTAAGAGGCTCTAGTCCCGACAAATACATGGCAAAAGATTTTGCATTTGGCACTCTTGGCGCAATGCCGGAACAGTCTCTTACCATAGCAGCAATGTGCGCAGGCGTAGTTCCGCAGCAGCCGCCAACAATGTTTAAAAGCCCATCTTTAACATACTCTGCCAAGTGTTTTGCAGTGGTATCGGGCGTTTGATCATAACCAAATTCGCTCAAAGGATTGGGCAAACCTGCGTTAGGGTAACAATGCGTTGCACACTCTGCCACCCTTGAAATTTGCTCAATAAACCCACGCATTTTTTCAGGACCCATTCCGCAATTTATACCAATAAACAGCGGGTCCGCATGGCGCACACTTGTATAAAAAGCTTCTATGGTCTGGCCGCTTAAAACACGCCCTGACATATCTGAAATTGTAATACTGATACCCAAAGGAATATCTGCATTTAACTCTTCCTTAAGCTCTAAATACGCATAGATTGCAGCCTTTACATTTAGCGTGTCAAAATTTGTTTCTAAGATAAATAAGTCTACGCCATTTTCATAAAGCGTGCGCATTTGTTCTGAGTAAGCTTCTTTAAGCTCATCAAAACTAACGCCTCTTAGTGCAGTATTATTTGGGTCTGGCGGAATAGAGGCACTTTTATTCATAGGCCCAACAGAGCCTGCAACAAAACGAATTTTGCCATCTTTTGCTTCAAATTCATCTGCAATATTGCGCAAAAGCTTTGCCGCCGCAATGTTCATTTCTTTTGCGTAGTCAGCCAAGCCATACTCTGCCTGAGCTAGGCGTGTTGCGCCAAAAGTGCAGGTTGTAACAATGTCTGAACCTGCTTCGTAATACGCCCTGTGAAGCTTGCCGATAATATCGGGGCGTGTGATATTTAAAATATCGTTATTGCCTTTTAGCTCTGCTTTAAGATCTTGTAAAATTTTTTCAGAGCCCCTGAAATCTGCCTCTGTTAAGCCCTCACGCTGAATCAGAGTGCCCATAGCCCCATCTAAAAACACAATGCGTTCTTTGATTAAAGAACGCAATTTTTCGCTTCTGTTTATTTTTTGCATTTTAAAATTTTTAAATTAACTCATTGCTGCAATCAGCTTTTGATTGAATTCTGCGGCTGCGTCGTGCCCAATGCTTCTTAGAGCCTGCACCATTGCGGCAACCTCAACCAAGCGTGCCATATCTCTGCCTGGGCGAACAGGAATCTCAATATGCGGAATCGAAACCCCCAAAACATCATAATAATTTTGCTCTAAACCTGTACGCTCTTCAACCATCCCCGGCTTCCATTCTTTAAAGCTGATAACCAAATCTAACTGCTTTTCCACTCTTAAAGAGCGAATCCCATAAAGCTTTGAAATGTCGATAATGCCAATGCCCCTACATTCCATATAGCCTCTGTTAAGGTCGTTACTGCGGCCAATCACAAGGTCTTTACGAATACGCACACAATAAGTCATATCGTCTGCAACAAGCGAGTGCCCATGGTCTACAAGCGCAAGCGCACATTCGCTCTTACCGACGCCGCTTTCGCCTCTAATTAAAACGCCAATGCCCTTGACGTCCAAAAAAGTTCCGTGCAAAGCTATTTTGGGGGCAAATTTGCGCTCTATGCCAACAGCCAAGTCTGTAGAAAATTCTTTAGACTTCATCCTTGTTCTAAGGAGCGGCACAGACGCTTCTTCAGAAACTTCCAGCATAGATTTTGTAGGAATAACGTTTCTTGAAACTATCATGCAAGGTACGTCTTTTTCGACAATGCTGCGCATAATTTTTGCCTGCTTTTCAGGCGTCTGGTCTCTTAAATAAGCCATTTCGCCAGCGCCAAAAAGCTGAATCCGACTTGCCGCAAAATTTTTAAAATAGCCTGTTATTGCAAGCGCAGGTCTATTCAAACTAACTTCAGAAATAAGGTTTGCCATGCCTTTGCCGCCTGAGGCAAGCTCAAGCTGCAGGGGCTCTTTGAAGTAGTCGTAAAAATCTTTTACTGTCATTTGCTCTGTAATTTTTTGAGCCATAAAAATCCTTACATAGAAAAGTTTTCGCCAAGATAAAATTTGCGGCTAAGTTCGTCATTAACCAAAAAGTCTTTTGTGCCTTCACACAAAACTTTGCCTTCGTGAATCAGGTAAGCTCTGTCAACAATGCTAAGGGTTTCACGAACGTTGTGGTCTGTAATCAGAATGCCTATATTGCGCTCTTTTAAAGACAAAACTATAGACTGAACTTCTGCAACGCTGATTGGGTCGACACCGCTAAAAGGCTCGTCCATCAATAAAAATTTTGGCTTAACTGCAAGAGCCCTTGTAATTTCAAGCCTTCTGCGTTCTCCGCCCGAAAGCGTGTACGCCTTCTGATCTGCAAGTTTTGTGAGCTCTAATTCTTCAAGCATTTTGTACGCATATTCTTTAATTTCCTTTTCAGGCATATCTAAAGTTTCTGCAACAGCCAAAACATTTTCGTAAACGCTTAGCTTTCTAAAAATTGAAGCTTCCTGCGGCAAATAGCCTATGCCCATTCTTGAACGTCTGTACATTGGCGTATTTGTGATATCTGTATCATTCAAAAATACCTGTCCTGCAGTTGCCGGCACAAGCCCCATAATCATATAAAAGCTTGTGGTTTTGCCTGCGCCGTTTGGTCCTAAAAGTCCGACAATTTCGCCGGATTTCACATTAAGACTAACATCGCTTACGACACGCCTTTTGCCGTAATCTTTCACCAAATTTTTTGCCGAAATCGACAAAATCTCATTATCCAAATTCATACCCCAAAAAGATGCCCTTAAACAAGCCATTTGTAAACACAATTTTCATTTGCCATAAAACAAAATTTGCGCAAACTTACAGGCATGGAAAAATCTTCTGAAATTCTGATAGCGCTAAGCACATTTCCCGAGCAAAATTCTGCCGAAATTTTTGCAAAAACACTAATTGAAAGTAAGCTTGCGGCCTGCGTACAAATTTCTGAAAACCCAATAATTTCGACCTATATTTGGGAAGATAAAGTCGAGACAAATAAAGAGATAAAAGTCGCAATAAAATTTCCGCAAAGAAACGAAGAAAAAATCTTTAAACTCTTAAAAGAAACCCATCCCTATACATGCCCGCAGTGGTACACAATAAAGGCATTTACAGTCTCTAAAGAATATCAAAACTGGATTCTAGAAAACACAATTTAACAAATTTTCAATAACTTTCGCTTAAGGTTTTTAACGCTTATTTCTTGAAGATTTAAGCGTTTTTTTGCGCCCAAAATTTATCCTCAAATTTCCTCTGTCAAGTGAAAGTTTTCCAAACGAGTGCCTTTAATCCAAGAGAGCCAAAATATTTTATTTGCGTCAAATTGGGTTTCAGGCAAGGAGCAAAAAGGCGAGCAAGCAGGAGCGTACGAGAGTACGTGACTGTTTGTGAGATCTTTGCAGTGACGCTGCATCAAACCTAATTTCACGCAAATAATCCAAAGTTGGCGTTTAATCCAAAGTAGTTTTGTAGATAAATTCTTCATTCTAGCTCAAAAATATCCAACAGAACCAAAATACCCAAAGTATCAAAAGTATCCAAAGTAAGCGTTTAATCCAACAGATCAAAAGTAGTTTTGTCAAAATTGAGTTCTTATGTTATTGTTAAGGGAGTGTCCGCAAAGGACTTTAACCCAAACAACAACCTTAATATAAATATGAATAGCAAAATTATCA
>JAVBSE010000218.1:0-6461 GCA_031547315.1 Opitutales bacterium | reverse complement strand
CACTATTTTTCAAATTCCAAAGCGGCTGCAGAATATGTTGGCATTGGCTATGTTTTTACTGTTAAAAAAGGTGAAGATGGCATACAAGAAGAAAGTCGCACTGCACTTGACAGAGCAAAAAAAGAAGCTAATGGAATTTTTCAGGCTGCAGAAGACACTTGGCGCACTACTGTTTTTTTGCAAAAAGATGGAAAAATTGTTGGCAAACGCACAAATTTAAAAAATATGTATTTGCGCAAAGAAGCATCTGCAAGGAGTTTTTAGCATGAGTTTTTCAAAATTTTTGCCAGCCGATTTTGACAGCTTAAGCCCTATTATGCTGATTGCAGGTCGTGGAATTTATCCTGTGATGGTGGCAGAAAAAATACGTTCCTTGGGTCTTAATTTAAAGCTGATTGCATTTGAAGATGAAACCAGGGAAGATTTGTTTGCAAGTTTTGCTCCTGAAAATAAGGTCAAAATAAATGTAGGCCAGCTTGGAAAATTTGTAAAGTCTGCAAAAAATTTCGGCGCAAAATATGCAATAATGGCGGGGCAAATTACGCCTAAAAAACTTTTTAAAGGTCTTAAGCCAGACTTAAAAGCAATGATAATTTTGGCTAAACTAAAAGAAAAAAATGCTGAAACAATTTTTGGCGCAGTAGGCGAAGAACTTGCAAATGTGGGCTGCACTCTTTTAGACGCACGCGCTTTTTTGGACGACTGTCTTGCTCCTAAAGGATTTTTTTCAGGCAAGGCTTGGTCTGTTTTGCCGGAGCATTTAGAACATGGTCTAAAAATTGCCAGAGAGTGCGCAAGTTTAGATATAGGGCAAGGCTGCGTTGTTGCAAGAGGCAGCGTTGTTGCTGTTGAGGCATTTGAGGGCACAGACAAAATGCTTGTGCGTGCCGGAGAATTTCATGCGAAAGACGCCCTATTTGTCAAAACAGTTAAAAGACGCCAAGACTATCGCTTTGACGTTCCTGTTATAGGAGAGCGCACTATTTTAAAATTGGCAGAGGCTCAAATTTTAAATGTGGCTTTAGAGTCTGAAAAAGTAATTATTTTAGAGCCTAAAAAAGTTAAAGCTATGGCAGAAGAGCGTGGCATTAAAATTTTTGGAGTATGAGTTTGATTGAAGATAAAAAAAATGCACTTCGTGAGGAATTTGAAATTTTTGAAAATCCTCAAGACAGATTTGAATATATCATCTCTAAGTCAAAAAATGCAAAACCTTTGGCAGATGAATTTAAAACAGATGAAAACCTTGTCAGAGGCTGCACTTCAAGCCTTTGGCTTGTGTCGGAAATTTTAGATGGCAAGTGTGTGTTTAAAGCAGACGCAGATTCAGTTATCACTAAGGGCATTGCAAATCTTGTCAGCGAAATGTATTCAGGGCTTAGTCCAAAAGAAGTTTTAGATTTTGACTGCGCATTTTTAGAAGAAATAGGAATAGCGCAATATCTTTCGCCAAACAGGCGCAATGGACTTTCAAAGCTTTGTGAAAAAATTTCAGATTTTGCAAAAAGTAAAATCTAAAAAATGAGTACTCTTAAAAACATAAAAGAATATGCGGAAATGATAAAGCTTGGGCACACTTTATTTGCTTTGCCTTTTGCCTTGTGCGGACTTTGTCTGGCAATAATTTCAGGATATAAAGTTTCTTGGGGCTTGTTTTTTTTGGTCATTCTTTGCTTTACAGGCGCACGTTCCGCAGCCATGGGCTTTAACAGAATTGCAGATTTAAAAATCGATGCAAAAAATCCAAGAACTGCGTTTAGGGCTTTGCCCGATGGCAGAATTTCAAAATTTGCGGCGTGGTTTTTTGTTATTTTTTCTACACTCGTTTTTTTGACAAGCGCCTATTTTATAAACACTTTATGTTTTGTTTTGGCCTTTCCTGCGCTTGTGGTTTTATTTGGATATTCTTACTGCAAGCGTTTTACTTT
This sequence comes from Opitutales bacterium, assembly GCA_031547315.1. Taxonomy (GTDB): domain Bacteria; phylum Verrucomicrobiota; class Verrucomicrobiia; order Opitutales; family Intestinicryptomonadaceae; genus Intestinicryptomonas. The sequence goes on along the minus strand of JAVBSE010000218.1, from coordinate 4,533 downwards.
TGGCTGCCACTTTGTTTTGGGAATTGCTTTGGGACTGGCTCCTGTAGGAGCTTGGATAGCCCTTGCAGGGTATTTTGATTTTAAAATACTTGCGCTTGCATTTGCGCTTCTTTTTCAGATTTCTGCCTTCGACATACTTTATTCTTTGCAAGATAAAGACTTTGATAATAGCGTATCTTTGTTTTCAATACCTTCAAAATTTGGAGAAAAAAAATCTTTGCAAATTTGTTTTGTACTATTTGTACTTGCAAGCGCAATGCTCTTTTTAACAGGCTTTCTGTTCAATTTGAATTTGTTTTATTTTATTGCAGTAGCATTAATTTCTTTAATTTATTTCACAGGCTTTTTTATTTTTAAAAGTGCAGGCTTAAATGCAATTAATACTGTATTTTTTAAGATGAATGCTTCATCCTCATTTTTAATTTTACTGGCAGTTTTGCCAAAAACTTTTTTATAATGAAAGATAAACGCATAGTTATAGGTATTAGCGGAGCATCCGGAATGCCTTACGCAAAAAGGCTTTTAGAGTTTTTTGCAAGTGGCGGCGCAAATGTTTTTTGCGTAATTTCAGAAGATGCAAAATCCATTTTTAAAGATGAGTGCTCTTTAGATTTTTTTGATTTTTCAAAAGATATTTCTGATAAATTTAAGAACGTACAATTTTTTAATAACAACAATTTTTATGCGCCAATAGCAAGCGGCTCTTTTTATTTTGATGCAATGGCAATCTGCCCCTGCTCTATGAAAACGCTTGGCAAACTGGCCTCTTCTATTGGCGATAATTTATTGGTGCGTGCAGCAGAAGTTGCTTTAAAAGAACGCAGAAAATTAGTGCTTGTGCCAAGGGAAACTCCTCTTGCACTTACTCATTTGCGCAATATGTGCACACTTGCAGAAAGCGGCGCAGTTATTTTGCCTGCCATGCCTGCATTTTATGGAAAGGCAAAAACTGTCGATAACTTAATAGATTTTATTGTGGCAAGAACTGTCTCTGCCATGGGTTTTAGAAATGACTTAATCTCTGAATGGGGTAATTATAATGAAAAAAGCATATAAAAATATTCAAGAATTTATTGAAGAACTTAAAAATTTGGGTGAGCTAAAAATTTATCCTGAATTGATTTCTTCTGAAATTGAAATTTCAAAAATTACTGATGCAGAATCTAAATCTGAAGGCGGCGGAAAGGCCTTGCTTTTTACAAATGTGGAAGGTTCTAAATTCCCCGTCGCAACAAATTTATTTGGCAGCGAAAAAAGAATGGCGCTTGCTTTAGGCGTATCTTCTTTGAATGAAGCAGGTAACGAAATTGAAGCCCTTACAAAGCTTAGCCCGCCTAAATCTTTTGCAGATTTCTTTTCTACTGCAAAAAAATTGCTGCCTCTTTTGAGTACTATTCCTACAAAATTTAGGGGTAAAACCGCCCCATCTCAGGAGATTGTAAAAACTGGGTCTGACATTGATTTGGCTGAAATTCCTGTCTTAAAGTGCTGGCCAAAAGATGCAGGCAAATTTATCACTTTGCCCTTAGTATTTACAAAATCTTTTGACGGAAAAATCAGAAATCTTGGAATGTACAGAATGCAGATTTTTGATAGAAATACCACAGGCATGCATTGGCATATTCATAAAGATGCGGCGCACTTTTATCATGAATACAAGGCCAAGGGCAAGCCAATGGAGGTGGCTGTTGCAATTGGCGCAGACCCAGCAACTATATATTCTGCAACTGCGCCTTTGCCAAGAGGCGTTGATGAGCTTATGCTTGCAGGTTTCTTCAGAAAAAAATCTGTAAAAATGGTTAAGTGCAAAACTATTGATATGGAGGTTCCTGCTGATGCAGAATTCGTTTTAGAAGGTTATGTGGATACATCTGAACTAAGAATTGAAGGTCCTTTTGGAGACCACACAGGTTATTATTCTTTAGCAGACAATTATCCTGTTTTTCATATTACTGCAATTACTCATAAAGCAGACCCTATTTACTGCGCAACCTTGGTTGGACCGCCGCCAATGGAAGATTGCTATATGGCAAAGGCTACTGAAAGAATTTTTCTGCCGCTTTTAAAAGCTGTGTTCCCAGAAATTGTGGATTACTTTTTGCCTTGGGAAGGCGTATTTCACAACGTTGTTATTGTATCTATTAAGAAAGAATACCCTGCCCACGCCCAGCGCATTATTAGCGGACTTTGGGGGCAAGGGCAAATGAGCTTTTGCAAGGCAATAATAGTTGTAGATGAAAGCGTTGCCCCATCTGACCTTAAAACTGTCTGGAAAAAACTTGTGCGTCGCCTAGATTTTAAAGAAGACTTAGTAAACTCTTACGGCGTTTTGGATGTGCTAGACCACTCTGCGCCAGACGCACTTAGGGGCGCCAAAATTGGCTTAGATTTAACTAAGCGCATTATTGGCGAAACTCCCAGAACGCTTTACCCCCTTACCGCGGCCCCAAGTGCTGAAGAAATTGCAAACGAAGCCGGCGTTGCAGAAGAATGTGTTTCTGTATTAGATGGATTTTGCGCTATTGCTATGGATAAGGGTGATTTTTCAGGAAAATCAATTCTTTCAGAGCTTGCAAGTTCTAAGACTTTTAAAGCGTTTAAAGCTCTTGCAATTTTCGACAAAAATATTGACGTAAAAAATACTTCAAAATTGCTCTGGAAAATTTTTAACAATGTTGATCCCTCAAGAGACATTATTTATAAAGATAATATCGCATTCATAGATGCCTGTTCAAAAAATTTGGCTGATGGACACAAAAGACAGTGGCCTGATGAACTCAATTTTGACTAGAGCGTTTTTTATTGAAAAAAATAAAAGAAATGCCTTAATCAGACCCATCCACCAATCAATTGAATTAAATTTATGAGCATAGAAGAGTTTGTACAAAAAATAGAACATGGCGTAGAATTTATTGCACGTTTTTTAAAGACTGCATGGGCGGCTCCTTATTTAAAAGAAATATGCTTGGCTATAATTCTGCTTTTGGCATTTTTGATTATTTACAGATTCATTCGCAAACGTTTTGCGCCTATAAAACTTTTTAACAATACTGCCGGCGTTGTAATGGTTACTCCAAAAGCTCTTAACGAGCTTGTGCAAAGCGTTTGCTACTCTATGGGCGCACTAAACAGACCCAGCGTAAAAATACGTGTAAGGCGTGGCAGACTTTCTTTGACTATCACTCTTAAATTAGAAATGGGTCAAAAACTTTCTGAAGTTTCAGCCGCAATTCAAGAAGAAATGACAAACGCTTTGCGTGAACATTTGGGTGTGGAAAAGCTTGGAAGCATCAATGTAAAAATTGGCGGCTTTAAAGGCATACTTCGCAAACCTGCAATGATTATCCAGCCTGCAGATGATGATATTAAGCTTGAAGAAGATTCATCTGAAGAAATAAACGACCCCTTTGCTCCGAAGCACTCTTAATAAATGAAGTCTGAAAATTCTTTGAAATTAAAAGAATGTGTTTTTTATGGCATTCTTGATACGGGTTATGTTGCGCCGGAAAATATGCTGCAAAAATGCAAAGAGCTTATAGCCTCGGGTGCGGGCATAATACAGCTTAGGGCAAAGAAAGAAACTTCTTTTGAAAGAGCAAAAATTGCAAATGAAATTGCGCCTCTTTTTGATGAACTGGGCTCTCCTATTTTTATTATTAATGATGATATAGAGCTTGCTGCGTCTTTAAAAAATGCAGGGCTTCACATTGGGCAAGATGATATTTCTCCTATTGAAGCACGTAAAATCTTGGGTGCAAATAAAGTTTTAGGGCTTTCTACCCATAGCGCCGAGCAAGCAAAAAAGGCAAATGAACTTTCAGAGATTTTAGACTACTTTGCAGTTGGCCCGGTTTATGCCACAAATACAAAACCAGGCAGAATTCCCGTTGGCTTAGAGCTTGTAGAGCAGGTTTCAAAAATGGACACTATTTTGCCTTGGTTTGCAATAGGAGGCGTAAATATGCGCACTGCAAAAGCTGTTGCCAAAGCAGGTGCTCCCAGAATTGTTGCAGTTTCTGAAGTTTTAATTGCGCAAGATACAACTAAGGCAGTAAAAGAACTTATAAAAGAATTTAAGTCTTAAAAAAATTTCTAATAAAAATTTACATTAAAAAAAAAGACGCTTTACTTAAAAAGCGTCTTTTTAGTTTTAGGAAAAAATTATTAAGCTCCGTAGCTGTTGAAAATAGTTTCCAAAGAATTTAAAGTTGCTGTGAGGTTTTCTCTTGCAGCTTTTTTAGCGCTCTCTAGAGCGTTTGCATCTTTAGCTATTTCTCTTGCAAAAGCATAGAACTTAATTTTTGGCTCTGTGCCGCTTGCTCTGATTGCAAATGAATATCAATTTTCAAGCTTGTAGAAAAAGAACTTTTCTTTTGGAACAATGCAGCCGTCTGCGTCTTTAATTTCGTCTTTAGAAAAATTCATAACGCTTGCAACTTTTACTCTGCCAACATACTCAATTGGCGATTTTTCAATCTGCGCCAAAAAGCCTTTAATGTAGTCTGATCCGCTTGCGCCTTCTTTATAAATGCT
>JAVBSE010000136.1:0-3178 GCA_031547315.1 Opitutales bacterium | reverse complement strand
AGTTACTTTTACCTGATGCGTTAGGGCCATATATTGCAATTTGTTTTACAAGATTGTTTTTTTCTTTGCCTTTTAAATCAATAGTGTTTTCAAGCATTGCTTTGTCAGGATTACTAGCATACATTTCGAGCGTTGTTTCCTCTTTAAATGACAAAAAGTTTTTTATTTTGAATTGAAGTAACATATTTTATTTCTCTTTATTCTACTTTAAAATTTATTATCCAATCTAATCTTAAGCAGAATCTTTTGTATTTTTACGGATTTTTCGTAAAAAAGTAAAGTCTTTATTTTTATCAATAATTCATTATAAACAAAAAACCCTTCAGATTTTCTGAAGGGTTTTGATTTGTCCATTTAGTTTACTTTTTTAGCTCAACAGTGATTGTATTGATTTTTCCGTTGAGTATGAAAGGAACTTTATAGTCTTTAGATATAGGAGTTCCATAATCGCAGCCAATATCATAGTACTCTGAAAGGCTGAAGCGGAAAGGTATAGTCTTAGGGATAATGCCCGTAGCAACCTTTTTGCCGTCAACATAAATAGTTGCTGTGCCGCCTGCGCCAGCTTTCTTTGTTTTAGCAATATCAGATTCAAACTCCACTTTCACTTTATGTTTGCCAGTGCCCATTGAATCTTTGCCAGAGATTTCACAATAATCTTTTGGATCAGGGTTGCGATATGCGAACACAGGCTTGCCATCTTTTACCCAGAATCCAAAGCCGCCAAACTGTCCGCCCATAGTTACAAACATTCCGTTAGGAGTTTGCTCGCCAAAATCTACATCCGCTTCGATTGTAAATGAAGTGTTTTTGAAGTTTGGAGCAACAGACTCTTGAATGTGACCTATATGCGTATAGTAAGTGAACTTTGTTCTGCCCTCGTTGATATTTGGGCGATTTTTACTATCGATAATATAGAATGTGGTACTGTTTATATATTCAGGATATACGTTGTACTTCGCTGCTTCTATTTCAAAAAGAAGCTTCATTTCTTCTAGCTTGTCAGGGAACTGAGCAGCTAAATCGTGAGCCTGTGAGAAGTCTTTTTCTACATTATAAAGTTCCCAGCCCTTTGATGTTGGCCCATCTGCTTTACCTTGCATCCAAGGCGCTGCAACGGGCCTAGTTGCTGCAACCCAACCATCGTGATAGATAGCGCGGTAGCCCATCATTTCAAAGTACTGCTTTGTATGCTGAGTCTTTGCCTTAGCGTCTGCAAATGAATATGCCATGCTTACGCCTTCAATAGGACGCTGGTCAACATCATTTACTTTCTGAGGCTGTTCTATGCCAACAAGCTCTAGAAGTGTTGGAGTAACGTCTATAATGTGATGCCACTGGCTGCGGATTTCGCCCTTATCCTTAATATGCTTTGGCCAAGAAATCACCATGCCGTTGCGTGTGCCGCCATAGTAAGAAGCAACTTGCTTCATCCATTTAAATGGAGTATCCATTGCGTGCGCCCAAGCAGCAGAATAGTGATTGTAAGCGTCTGCAGTGCCTAGAAGATCAATACGTTCTGCAACTGTATCGATATCTTCAACTAGTCCGTTAAAGAAGTAATTTTCATTTACAGAGCCTGTTATTGCGCCCTCGCCGCTTGCGCCATTGTCGCCTTGTATGTAGATGACAATAGTATTATCTTTTTCGCCCACAGCTTCAACTGCTTTTAAGACTTCGCCAATATAGTGGTCGGTCTGTTCAAGATAGCCTGCATAGACTTCCATCTGGCGTGCATAAACCTTCTTTTCTTTTTCGCTCAAAGAATCCCAAGCAGGAATTTCTTTAGGACGCTCTGTAAGAACTGTGTCTTTAGGAACTATGCCTGCAGCCTTCTGGCGTGCAAGGGTTTCTTCACGAAGCTTGTCCCAACCTTGGTCGAACTTACCTTTATATTTGTCGCTCCATTCCTTTGCAACTTGGTGCGGAGCGTGTGTGCCTCCGGGCACGTAATAAAGGAAGAATGGCTTTTCAGGCGCAAGCGACTTTTGCTGTTTAATCCAAGTAATTGCCTGATTTGAAATATCTTCATTCAAGAAATAATTGGGATTATCTATATAAGGCGCAATTGGCGTTGTACCCTCATAAAGCGAGTAAGGATGAAACTGGTCAGATTCGCCGCCCATAAAGCCATAGAATTTTTCAAAACCCAAGCTTGTTGGCCATCTGTCAAGAGGACCCACAACTGAATTTGCTTCAAAGTCTGGCAAGTTATGGTTTTTGCCAATCCAAGCAGTGTTATAGCCGCTTAGGCGTAGCATTTCTGCAATTGTTGCAGTGTCTTTACCCAAAAGCGTATCATAGCCCGGATAACCCATAGAGGTTTCCATAATATTGCCTGTGTGCACGCTGTGGTGATTACGCCCTGTTAAAAGTGCAGCACGAGTCGGCGAAGAAATTGCCGTTGTGTGGAACTGATTGTAGCGCAGACCATCTCTTGCCAAAGCGCTTTGAACTGGCGTATTTACAGGGCCGCCCCAAGTGCTGGCTGCGGAAAACCCTACGTCGTCTGTCATGATAAGAACTATATTGGGTGCGCCTTTAGGAGCCTTAGGGCTTGGCGGCCAATATGGTTTTGAATTTAATATGTTGGTGTTTATTTCACCTTTGAACCCTGTGTTGGGAACAGGCAGCTGAGAGTCTGCAAAAAGCGGAGCAGCTGCCGACGCAAACAGACTAGCCGCAGCTATTGCCACTGTTTGCTGTTTGAGTTTACTGATGTTCATACTTACCTTTCTTTGAGATTAAATTTTATGCGCCGCCATATTTTTGGACCAATTTTTTGAAACGAGGCGCTGTTTTTTCAAAAAAGAATTTGTAGCCCTTGCAAAGATAATTTCTGCCATCGGGAAGAAAGCGTTTTTTAGGGCATTCGCCATTGCAAATTTCTCGCCATTGGCAAACTTTGCAGGCAGCAGGCAAATTTTGTTTAAGCTTTGCAAATTCTTTGCGCTTTTCACAGTTTGCAAGATCTTTTAAAGGCGTGTCATTTATATTGCCATATTTGTACTGCGGATAGGCAAAATGGTCGCAAGCGTAAACAGAGCCGTCTTTGTCTAAAACCATTGCATGGGAACAAGAAGGCTCGAACACGCACATCTGCGCCCCACGCCCCATAAATAAAGACAAAAAGTTTTCAAAAAGATAAACAAAAACTTCGCCCTGATCTTTTGCGTGC
>JAVBSE010000216.1:0-19450 GCA_031547315.1 Opitutales bacterium | reverse complement strand
AAAAAAAAAACACGACTCTACAGGAGCGGAAGATTATTTTTTGGCAGGCAGAGGCCTGACCTGGTGGCTTATTGGCTTTTCTTTAATTGCCGCAAATATTTCTACAGAGCAGTTTGTGGGTATGAGCGGCTCGGCAGCAGGCCCTGCGGGGCTTGCAATTGCAAGTTATGAGTGGATGGCGGCAATAGTGCTTGTTTTTGTTGCGTTCTTCTTTTTGCCAAAGTTTATCAAAAGCGGAATTTACACAATGCCGCAGTTTCTTGAGCAGAGATTTGACACATTTTCACGCACAATAATGTCTGTAATGATGGTTGTTGTTTTGGTTGCTGTTAATGTTACAGGCGTGATTTATTCCGGCGCTCTTACTGCAGAGCTTGTTTTAGAAAACACAAAGTTTTTTGGGCATGAGCTTAACCTTACTTTCTTTTGCTGGGTAATTGGCATAGGCGGCGCAATCTACGTTTTTGTGGGCGGCTTAAAGGCCTGCGCTTGGGCAGACTTAATTCAGGGCGCAGCGCTAATTATGGGCGGCGCAATTATTGCCTATTTGGCTTTTGACGCACTTGGCGCAATAGAAGTTTCTAAGATTGCGCACACCGGCAATGCAGACGCTCTTGCAGGGCTTACAGACCAGTCTAGCGGGATTGCAAAATTTTCGGCAGCCAATGCAAATAAACTTACAATGTTTTTGCCTGCCGACAATGTTGAAGTGCCTTGGACAGCTTTGATTTTGGGTTTATGGATTCCTAATCTTTACTACTGGGGCTTAAATCAGTACATAGTGCAGCGCACACTTGGCGCAAAAAGCCTTGCAGAAGGTCAAAAGGGTATAATGTTTGCAGCTTTTATGAAGCTTATGATACCATTTTTGATAGTGTTCCCAGGGCTAATCGCATTCAATTTGTACTCAGACAAGTTGGCTAAAGAAGCGCAAAGTGACCAAAAATTTTCTGCATCAAATGCAGAGGCGTACTCTACAATTTTCTTAAGCCAAGAAGATGCCGCAGGGCGTATAGACAAAGCTGCGCAGGCTCTTGTTGCAAACTTTACTTTTAGTACGGAAGTTAAAGCGCCAGACGGCACCATCACAAAAACAACAAAGCCTTTGTTTGATGAAGTTTCTGCAAAAGCGCTTGTTGACGCCTATCTTAAAAATAAAGAAACAGGCGTACTTAAAAATATAAAATATGTTTATGATTCCAGCTGGGAAAAAACACATCCCGCACTTGTAGAAAGCGTTAAAGCTTGGAATGAAAAAGTCTTTAAAGAAAATCCTGACTTAAACAAACCCGGGCTAAAAGACCAATTGCTTGGCACAGTGCAGACAAAGCGTTTGCTAGGGTATAGGTACGACGCAGCGTTTTCTACTTTGTTAAAATACTTGGTGCCTTCTAATGGGCTTACGGGTTTTGTGTTTGCAGCTCTTATTGGCGCAGTTGTAAGCTCGCTTGCGTCTATGTTAAATGCGGCTTCAACTATTTTTACCATAGATATTTATAAGCGCTTTATTTCTCCTAATGCTTCTGACAATAGCCAAGTTTATATTGGCAGACTTTGTATAGCAATATTTGTTGTGATTGCTTGTATTATTGCGCCTTTCTTAAAGGATCCGCGCTTTACAAATATCTTTACATATATTCAAGAGTTTCAGGGCTTTTTGTCTCCGGGCATTTTAGGCGTATTTTTGTTTGGTATGTTCTCTAAGAGGGCTCCTCGTTTTTCCGGCGCAGTGGGTATTTTGGCAAGTCCTATTATTTATGGGTTTTTCTTTATCCTCATACCTGAAGTTGCCTTCTTAAACAGAATGGCTATCACATTTATTTGCGTGCTTTTAATTATGTTTGCATTAAGGCTTGTAAAGCCAATGAAAGAAGAAATTAAAATGCCTGAAAATAAGAATATAGTCATTGAGCATTCTCCGATAGTCTATGTTTTGGGCGGGCTTGTAATCTTGATTACAGCATCACTTTACATTTATTTCAGATAGGAAATTCTATGTTAAAAACACAGCTCTTACAAAGGTTTAAAGACCTTTTTAATTGCGAGCCGCAGGCCTTTGCAAAAGCCCCCGGACGCATAGAATTTGTGGGCAATCATACAGACTATAACGGCGGCTACGTTATGGGCATTGCCACAGACAAATTTATAGTTTGCGCCGCCTCAAAACGCACAGACAGAAAAGTCTGTTTTGGGAATGTTCGCACAGGCGAAAAAATCTATGCAGATATAGACAATATTGAAAAATTGCCTCGTGAAAAAAACTGGGCAAACTATCCTTTAGGCGTTCTAAAGTTTATGATAGAGCTTGGGTTTAGTCCAGAGGTGGGTTTTAATATTTGCGATATCAGCAACTTGCCCTCGGGCGCAGGTTTAAGCAGCAGCGCCGCAATAGAGATGTCTTCTTGTGCAGTTATTGCTGAACTGTATGGCTATAAAATAGACAAAAAAGACATGGTGCGTGTTGGCAGAAAAAGCGAAAACTTTTTTGTGGGCATGCCTTGCGGAATTTTGGACCAAGGCGTATCTGCCTTTGGAGAAGAAAATTCTGTTGTGTTTATAGATTGCTTAAGTGAAGAATTTTCCACATTTGCGCTTCCTTCCAATTGCAAATTTTACATTTTTAATTCTACAAAAAAGCATGCGCTTGTTGATGGCTTTTATGCAGAGCGTCACAAAGAATGTATGGAGGCTGCAAAAGTTTTAAGCCAAGGAGGCGAAGACAGATTTTTGCGTGAATTTACACTTGCCGATTTGGAAGCTAAAAAATCTGAAATGTCTGAAAAAGCGTTTATGCGTGCAAGCCACGTTATAAATGAAAATGCAAGAGTTTTGGCTGCAAAAGACGCTATGCTTAAGGGCGATATTAAAACCTTAGGGCAGATACTTTTTGCGTCTCACGAAAGTTCAAAAACTCTTTTTGAAAACTCTGCAGAAGAGTTGGATTTGCTTGTAGATTTGCTGAAGAAAAATACAAAAGTTTTTGGAGCAAGACTTAGCGGCGGCGGCTTTGGCGGCGCAGTGATGGCATTGGTGACAGAAGATTTTTCAGAACTTGAAGCAAATATTATCGCAAAAGAATACGCAAAAGTTTTTAACAAAGAGCCACGCTCTTTTGCTTGCCATGCAGGCGAGGGCGCAAAAGTAATTTAAAAAAGGTTTAATATGAATGTTTTGGTAATAGGCGGCGCAGGTTACATTGGCAGCCACTGCGTAAGGCAATTAATTGACGCAGGGCACAAGCCTGTTGTTTTAGACAACTTGGCATATGGGCACACAAAAGCTCTTAAAGCAGGCGTGCCTTTTTTTAAGGGCGACTTGGCAGACGCCAAACTTGTTGGCGAAATTTTAGACTCACAGAAAATTGATTTGGTAATGCACTTTGCCGCATTTATAAATGTAGGAGAGTCTGTAGAAAACCCTATCAAATATTACAAAAATAATTTGGCGGGTGTGATTACGCTCATAGAAACCATGCTTGCGCATAATGTGAAAAAATTTGTTTTTTCTTCCACTTGCGCAACTTATGGAATCCCAAAAACTTTGCCCCTTGTTGAAGACTTGCCTCAGCACCCCATAAACTCTTACGGGCAAACTAAGCTGGATGTAGAAAACTTTTTGAAAGCTTGCGCAAAAGCTTATGGGCTTAATTCTGTTGCATTCCGCTATTTTAATGCAAGCGGCGCAGCAAAAGATGGCACAATTGGCGAAGACCACAGCCCTGAAAGTCATTTAATACCTCTTGCAATTTTTGCAGCCACAGGCAAACGCTCTGCGCTAAAAATTTTTGGGAATGACTATAATACCCCCGATGGCACTTGCCTGCGTGACTACGTTCATGTTGACGACCTTAGCCGCGCACACATTGCAGCTTTCAGTAAGCTTGATGGCGATGGAATGTTCCTGCATTACAACTTGGGTACAGGCGTTCCTAATTCTGTTTTAGAAATTATTAAGGGTGTCGAAAAAGTTTCAGGACTAAAAGTTCCTTATGAATTTGGACCTCGCAGAGCTGGCGACCCTGATGCGCTTTATGCAAATTCTACAAAGGCTCAAACAGAGCTTAATTGGCAAATAGAATATAAAAATGTTGACGACATAATCGCAACAGCTTGGAAGTGGCACAAAACGCACCCTAACGGATTTGAGGAATAATCAATGAAACACAAAAATCTTTTTGCAGCACTTGCGCTTTGTATCTTCTTTCAGACCACAAACGCCGGTCTGCAAGAAGATTTTGATAAGGCTGCGCTTTCAGAAAATAAACAAGTTCAAATTTCAGGAAAGCACTTTTTGGATGCTCCCATACGTTTGGATGCAAGGCATAGCGGGCTTAAAATTGAGGGCTCAAAAAATGCTCAAATTTTGGGCGGCAAACAAATTAGCAATTGGCAAAAAGAAGGCAAGTTTTGGACTGCAAAATTAGATGCAGACAGCGTAGAAGTTTTGTTTGTAAATGGCAAAAGAGCTAAAGTCGCAGAGTCGGAAGACATTTATTATTTCCATAGTACATATTTAAATAAGCTTCAAACTCCTTTAACAGAGGCCTTTGTAGCAAGGGCAAAAGATGTGGAAGCACTTGAAAAATTATCTGAGGCAGAACTTGAGGAGGTTTATTTAGATACTTTCACAGGTTGGTACAACACTAAGTGCAGGCTGCTTAAAATAGAAAAAAATGCTGACGCAAATATGCGCACAGTTTTCGTAATAAATCCAAACAAATTCAATTTTTATAAGTTTGAAAATGCGCCCAGATTCAAAATTTGCAACGCCCCAAATTTGCTAGATAAAGCAGGCGAGTTTTATTTTGATAAAAGCACAAAAATTTTGCGCTATCTGCCAAGAGCAGATGAAGATATTAAAACATCAGAAACTTATTATCCCACACTTAGCACCATATTTATTATTGCAGGCAAAAATAAAGACGAACTTGCAGAAAATATTTCTATAAATGAAATTTCTTTCAAACTTGCAGCAGTTTTTGCTGATGAAAAAAAAGAACAGTTTCCACAGGCTGCAGTAAATACAAATGCGCTTTTTGAAATTGAAAATGCAAGAAATATTTCAATATCAAATTGCGAAATAGGACTTTGCAATACTTATGGACTCTGGTTTAAAGGCGGGGTTACAGGCAGCGTTCTTAAAGATTCTGTTTTTTACGACTGCGGCAGCGGAGGCGTGAAAATAGGGCTAGTTCCTCACGAAAGTATAGTGCAAGGAAAGCTCACAGAAAATATAAAAGTGGCAAACAATATTATATGTAAATATGGCTATTACGACAAAGCGGGCGTGGGAATAATTATTTTAAACAGCGGCAAAAATACTCTTGAAAATAACACAATATTTGATGGCTATTATTCTGGAATTTCTGTGGGCTGGGTGTGGGGTTTTGCGCAAACGCTCACAAAAGAAATTAAAGTTTTAAACAACAAAATTTTTAAAATTGGCTACGGGCGCCTAAGCGATATGGGCGGAATTTACACTTTGGGCGATGCAGAGGGTTCTGTTATTTCTGGCAATGAAATTTCTGAAGTGAATCGCCATCGCTATGGGGGCTGGGGAATTTATAATGACGAGGGTTCTGCAAACTGGCTTATAGAAAAAAACTATGTGCACAATACTCAGGACGATGGCTATATCATGCACTATGGGCGCAATTGCAAGGTAGTTAATAATTTTTTCAGAGATGGCGAAACTTCTCAATTTGCATTGGGTCGCAAGGGCGATGATTACAAAAACAGTTTCTTTTTTGAACGCAATTTAATTGTCTATTCTGCGCCTGCAAAATTGGTAAAAGATAACGAGCAAATAAACTCTGCAACTGCGCCTATTGATAAAAACATTTATTGGAATGAAAATGCAGATGTAGATTTTTCCGGAATTGGTTTGGAGGCTTGGCAAAAGCTGGGTCAGGATAAAAACTCTAAAATAGTAAATAATACAAAATTTTCTGAAAAACTTTTGAAAGAATTTGCCAAAGAAACAGGCTACGAAATTTTTAAAACATCAGCAGGCGTAAAAAACAAAATGGCAAATAAACTTGCAGAAATTTTAAAGAATTATCCATTTCAAACAGTAGAAAGAAACCCCATAGAAGCGCCTTGGGATTTGCCCTTAGATGAAGATTTAAGCCAGCAAATACTTAACGAAACACCCAAGCATTTTAAGCCGGATTCCAATAAGGGCAACAAAGACATAATCCTTCTTGAAGACCCCGATGGCAAACGCTTTGTGCGCTATACAGATTCTGTTTGCGATGACAGAAAGTATCTGCCTTCGGCATACTACAATACAAGAATCACAGGTGAAGAAGTTGAAATAGAATTCGACTTCAGGGTGGATGAAAGTAATACCTCATTTTTCGTACAGGCCAGGGGGCTTGGCGCACTTGTAAGCGGGCCCATATTTTGGGTAAGAGAAGGCAAGTCTGACACTGCAAAGGGGCGTTTAGATTTGCCAAAAAATAAGTGGCTGCACTTTAAGGGCAGCTTTAAAATGGGCGCAGATGCACAGAAAGTAATGAGCTACAAAGTATATGACGCAGAAAGTGAAATTATTTCTCACACTGCAAAATATTATCAGGGACCCATACTAAGAGTTGCAACAATTGTAGTGGCATCAATGTCAAACAAAGATGGCGACACTTTTGATATTGCAAACCTAAAAGCTCATGCAAAAAAGCAAAATTAAAGCAGCGTTCCCAAAGTTTTTTTGTTAGAGCTTATTACTTTTATTGCATCAGAAATATTGCCTGAAAGAGCAAGTTTGCTTAGCGCAAGAGAGAAGTTCAAACTTTGCTCCAAAGAAATTTTTGGCGGCAGCGCAATTGCATTTGGGTCTGTTGCAATGTCAACAAGCACAGGCCCTTTGTGGGTGAAGGCTTCTTTTATGCCTGCTGAAAGTTCGCAATTTTCGTCTATTCTTATGCCTTTAATTCCCATGCTTTCTGCCATTTTGGCAAAGTTTGGGTTTTTCATTTTTGTTTTATAAGGTGTGTAGCCTGCTGCCATCATTTCAAGATCTATAAAGCCCAAAGTTTCATTATTATAGACGAACATTTTTATTGGCAAATCGTACTGTGCAACTGTAAGGAGTTCTCCCAGAAGCATAGTAAGGCCGCCGTCGCCGCAGATTGCAACAACCTGACGCTCAGGATATGCAAACTGTGCACCTATTGCCATAGGAATTTCGTTTGCCATAGAGCCATGTAAAAAAGAGCCTATTATGCGCCTGTCTTTTTTAGGCGTAATATAGCGTGCGCCCCAAACTGTGCCCAATCCTGTGGGTATGGTAAAAATAGCAGAGTCTGACGCAAATTTATCTATGAGTGCAGTTGCGTATTCAGGGTGGGGCTTTTCTTGGCAAGAAACATTTTTTACATATACGTCTAGGTCTGCTCTAGATTTTTTGTAGGCTTTAACTGCCTTGTCTAAAAAGCTGGAATCTTCTTTTTCTTTTAGAAGTTTTAGCAAAGATTTTATTGTTGTGGCAGTGTCGCCAACAACGCCAAAGTCTATTTTTGTGCGCTTGCCAATGTGTTCTGCCCTGATGTCTATTTGCGCTTTTTGCGGTTTTGTGGGTATCCAAGGCTGATACGGAAAGTCTGTGCCTATCATAATCAAAAGCTCAGAAGCCTCCATTGAAGAGCTTGCGGAGCCATAACCAATAAGACCTGTCAGCCCAATGTAGTTTGGATTTTCAGCGCCCATCCACTGCTTGCCACGCAGCGTGCAGCAAATTGGCGCTTTGATTTTGTTTGAAAGTTCTAAGACTTCTTTGTGAGCGTCTTTACAGCCATGGCCGCAAAAGAGTGTGATTTTTTTTGCCTTATTTATTGCATCTGCAAGCGCTTTTACAGAGTCTGCATTTGGCGTTGAAATTGAATTTTTATAGCTTGCGGCATTAGCAATGCCATCGCCGGAAACTGGCTTTGTGCCAAGATCTCCGGGGATTGCAATTGCGGCAACGCCTTCTTTTGTGATTGCGTTTTGTATTGCTAATTTAAGTGTGTGTGGAAAGTGCTCTGCGTTGGAAACAAGCTCGCAATATCTGCTGCATTCTGCAAAAAGTTTATCTGGATGGGTCTCTTGAAAATAGCCTGTTCCAATTTGGCTGCTTGGTATGTGAGAGCATATTGCAAGCACAGGGGCATAGCTTCTGTTGGCGTCGTAAAGTCCGTTTATAAGATGCAAATTGCCGGGGCCTGAAGTGCCTGCGCAGACTGCAAGTTCGCCGGTTAATTGGGCCTCTGCGCCTGCTGCAAAGGCGGCGGCTTCTTCGTTGCGCACTTGTATAAAGTTTATGCGCCCATCTTTTCTTAGGGCGTCTGATACAGGGTTTAGACTGTCGCCAACAAGGCCATAGATACGTTTTACGCCATTGTCGGCAAGTTGTTTTACAAGTGACTGCGCAAGATTTCTGGAGCTCATATTTTACCTTTATTTAAACGACTGTTTGCTTTTATTTATCGACAAAAATAACTTAATTAAAGTTAAATTTTACGATTTTTAAAGGAAGGGCATTTTTCGTTTTGCTATTGAAAAAAATGGGGCTTGCTTCTTAATTTATGCTTATGAATTTAACAGAAACAAGTTTGGCTTTAAAGCCTCTTAGCTTGGAAGATAAAGCTATTATAGATTCTTTAATGTATGCTTCAGATGCAAAGGGCTGTGAAGATTCTTTTGCAACGCTTTTTATGTGGCAGAAAATGTATGACTTTAGAATTTACGACTTTTATGAACGCAAAGTCATATACAGTGCAAAGCAAAAACTGCTCTACTACCCCATGGGAAAACCCACTAAGCCAGAACTTTTAAAAGAACTTTTCTTAAGCTTTAAAAATGCAGATTTGCTAAGTGAGGATACAAATTTTATCTACAATATTCCTCCTAATTATTTAGCACAGTTTCCTGAGGCGTCAGAAATTTTTGAAATAAAAAGCGATTTAGGAGATGCAGACTACATTTATTGCGTAGAAAAATTAATTGAAAATTCCGGTGCTAAATTAAGAAAAAAGCGCAATCACATTAAGCACTTCATTTTGGCTTGCCCCAATTTTACTGTGCAAAACATAGACAAATCTAACATTGCGCTGGCAAAAGATTTTATGTGCGTTCAAAGCAGAGCCAGAGACTTATATGACGAAGCAGACGCTATCGCACTTGCTTTCGATAACTTTAATGCGCTTGGGCTAAGCGGAGTCTTAATGAAATGCCCTTGCGATTCTATTGCGGCAGCAGCGATTTTAAGCCCTCTTGGCGGCGGCGTTTTTGACGTTCATTTTGAAAAGTCTACAAGAGATGTTGAAGGTGCTTCTCAGATGATAGTTTGGCAGGAAGCTGTGGCTATAAAAAATTTAGGCGGCAAGCTCATGAACAGAGAGCAAGATATGAATGAAGAAAATTTGCGTAAGGCAAAAGAATCTCTTGACCCTCTTTTTAAGCATGAGCGTCAAAGGGCATATTTAAAATAAAAAGAAAGGTTTTATGAGACAGTTGGTTTTAGTGCGCCACGGACAAAGCAATTGGAATTTGGAAAACAAGTTTACAGGCTGGACAGATGTTGACTTAAGCCCTCAGGGTGAAGACGAAGCACGCAAAGCCGGGGCGCTCATAAAAAAAGCAGGTTTGCAATTAGACTTTGCCTTTACTTCTGTTTTAAAAAGAGCAATACGCACGCTTCATTTAATAGAAGAAGAATCTGATTATTTGTGGCTGCCAGACCAAAAATCTTGGAGGCTAAATGAGCGTCATTATGGCGCTTTGCAAGGTTTAAATAAGGCAGAAACTGCAAAGCAATATGGTGATGAACAAGTAAAAGTTTGGCGCAGAAGCTTTGACATTCCGCCGCCTGCTTTAGAAATTAATGATCCAAGAAATCCTAAGTTTGAAAAAAAATACGCTCAGCTAGATTCAAAAATTTCTATACTTGGCGAGTCTCTAAAAGCAACAATAGAGCGTACGCTCCCTTTTTGGCAAGACGACATTGCGCCAATTTTGCGCTCAAATAAAAATGCAATTGTTGTTGCGCACGGCAACAGTTTGCGTGGGCTTTTAAAGTATTTGGAAGATATTTCAGACGCCGATATTGTTGGCCTTGAAATCCCCACAGGCCAGCCAATAGTTTGCGAGCTTACCGACGACTTGCGCTTTCTTAAAAAATATGCGCTAGAATAAATATCAATAAGAATTCTCACAAAAAAGGCGCAAATGTTTTCACACTTGCGCCTTTTAAATTTTTAAAAATAACTTACACGCCTTGTGCAATCATTGCGTCTGCAACTTTCTTAAAGCCTGCAATGTTTGCGCCATTTACCAAGTTGCCCGGTGTGCCGTATTCTTCTGCCGCTTCTGCCGCATTCTTATGAATTGATTTCATAATGCCATGAAGCTTTGCGTTAACTTCTTCACGAGACCAGCTTAGGCGAATTGCATTTTGTGACATTTCCAAACCAGAAGTTGCAACGCCGCCAGCATTTGCTGCCTTACCTGGGCCGTAATGAATTTTTGCATTCACATAAACTTCAACAGCTTCGTTTGTAGAAGGCATATTTGCGCCTTCAGAAACCAGCATACAACCATTTGCAAGAAGTGCCTTTGCGTCGTTTACATCAATTTCATTTTGTGTTGCAGAAGGCATCGCCATCTGAGCCTTCACTAATCCCCATGGGCGTTTGCCTTCAACATATTTGCCAGACTTAAACTTATTTGCGTATTCAGAAATTCTGCCACGCTTTACGTTCTTAAGCTCTTTTACAAATGCCAATTTTTCTGCATTGAAGCCTTCTTCATCTATGATAGTGCCGTTAGAGTCTGACATGGAAAGAACCTTTGAGCCATACTCTATAAGCTTTTCAACTGTGTACTGGGCAACGTTGCCAGAGCCGGAAACTAGTGCAGTTTTGCCGGATAAGTCGTCGCTCTTACTTGCAAGCATTTCAGCCGCAAAATAAACGTTGCCATAGCCTGTTGCTTCCGGGCGAATCAAAGAACCGCCCCATGCCAAGCCTTTGCCTGTCAAAACGCTGTCGTAAGAATTTACTATGCGCTTGTATTGTCCAAAAAAGTATCCTATTTCACGTGCGCCAACGCCAATGTCGCCTGCAGGGATGTCTGTGTTAGGGCCAATGTGGCGATAAAGCTCTGTCATAAAGCTCTTGCAGAAATTTCTTACTTCGTTTTCTGACTTGCCCTTAGGGTCAAAATTTGCGCCGCCTTTGCCGCCGCCCATAGGAAGCGTTGTAAGCGAATTTTTGAAAGTTTGTTCAAAGCCCAAAAATTTAAGTATGCTCAAATTAACAGATGGGTGAAAGCGAATGCCGCCCTTGTAAGGACCAATTGCACTGTTAAACTGAATTCTGTAGCCCTGATTTACCTGTACCTGACCTTTGTCGTCAATCCAAGGAACTTGGAAAAGTATAGTTCTTTCAGGAACTACCATTCTTTCAAGAATTCCATTATTTTCATATTTTTTGTCTTGTTCAAAGACCAAGCTTAAAGAAGACAAAACTTCTTCTGCTGCTTGCAAAAATTCTTTTTCCCAAGGTTGTGTTTGTTTTAGATTTTCTAATACTTTTGCTACATAGCTATTCATAATTTTTCCTATTTTTTTTGTAAAAATTTTTTCGAATAGGTCGACAATTCAACAGCCTTTGTGTCCAGTCAAAATTTATTTTGAAAATATCAAAAAATAGCGTACATTTTATACAAAAATGTAATATTTTGCAAAAAATGGCTTAATTTTGGCGTCAAAGCGCAGTGGCTGAATTATTAAACTCTTGCAAAAAAATATAAAATTTTTCATTTTATTTCATAAATTATTTCTTAGTTATTTATCCAAATCAGGAAAGAATACTTATGCAGCACAAAGGTTTAATCACAGTTATATCTATCATATTTGTAATTTCTGTAATGCTTGCGCTTGTGGCTTATGGTTTAAAGCCTGTTTCGCACAGAACCATTGTTTTAGATTCTTTCCCCAGTGGCGTGAATGTGTTTTTAGATGGCAAAGATTTGGGCAAAACTCCTATTGAATTAAATGAAGAAGTTTTGAGCAAATTTGGCGTAGAAGTCAGAAAATTTCCACTTATGAGGCTATTTACTCATGAGTACGAGGCCTTAGAGTTTTTCCCTGCAAAAATCACAAAAAATGAAGATAAAATAAACTTCAAGGCAATGAAGTTTTCATTTATTTCACTGCCAAAGTCTGCAGATATACCTAAGAATTTTTCAGCAGAAATTATTGAAATTCCGGATAACAGAGATTTGGGTCGAATTAAAACTAATGCGCTTGAAGCAGTGCTTTATTTTGCAAAGGCAGATAAGCTTATTGTAATTTTTGATAAGTCTAAAATGCCAAAACTTGGCGCTTCTGTTTTAGAGAATGCAGATTTTTCTGTGTTTGTAGATTCTCAGGCAAATCCTGAGGTGGCATTTAGCGATTATAAGTCTTGCAGGATTAGGCAGAAGCCTGATCTAAAAAAATAAGTAAAGTAGAGGAGCTTCTATGAAAAAAGTTTTGTCTCTTATAATGCTTTTGGGAGCATTTTCTTTGTTCGCAGAACTTTTTGCAGCAGGCGATTGCGGGCAGCAGCCCGTGTCGATTACAAATTGCAGATCGTTCCCACTTAGGGGCGATGAAGAAAGCAAAACAGGCCTTGCTTCAAGATATGCGCAAGTAGAATCTGACTGCGACTCAGGCAATAAGGTATGTCTAAATATAATTAAGTCAGCAGAAGGTACTATTGGCGGCGGCAATGGAATTTTTACAATAGCTGCATTTTATCCGAAGGGAGAATCTTATGAGCATTTTGTGATGTTTAAGGTTTTTCCAAACAAGCCTGAAAAAGCAACAGAGCTTTGGATGGCAACAAATAAAAATTTTGACAAAAGCACCTATGCAATTGCAATTTCAGATGAAGATAAAGAAGCTCCGCTAAGGCTTTTTGCAAATGCAAAACTTGACGAATCTATAGTCCCAACCTTACTATACTCTTTTGGGGACGACTGGAACGGAGACAAAGAAACGCTCGAGTTCCGCAAAAATTACGACCTTGGGCTTCTAAAAATTTTTGAAGCAATAGTAGGCGGCACAGAAGGCTATACTGCAGATTTTATAAAGTCTGAAGACTGGTTAGACTTAAACAAGCGTGATGCAGCTCTTAAAATTTTGCGTGACTATACGTTAGCTCATCTTTCAAATATTAATTTTACCTTTGGTGACAGTAAGGATTTTGCAGATTATCTTTTATCTTATTCAAAACAGTATGAAACCCGCTTAAATCAAGATGCAGAAATTAATAAAGACAGGGCAAATGCAAGCAGAACTTTTCTTTTGGATGAAGCTTCCTTTAAGGCTGCAAAAAAACTTGTAGAGGAAAATAAAAAGTATAAGAAAACGGAAAAGGCTTTCAAAGAAGCTCAAAAAGGTACAGTTATAGAATTTACGACAACTTGCTATACTGATAAATGTGTGACTACGTCAAAAATTATTGAACCTGAAGAAAAATCTGACAAATAAAGCTTTTGCATAGCATTTATCTCTAAAAATCTTTCGAAAAATCGAAGGATTTTTTTATTTTTCAAAAATATTTTATTTTTTTTGGAACTTTTTTCAAAACCTCATGTCAGTGTATAACAGTTAGTGTGTTTTGTTCGACCTAGTGAATCGAACAATGTAATAGGTGAATACGGCGTATAAGGTAAAATCTTATGCGCCGTATATTTTTTTATTCCTAAATTACTGTCTTAAATCTTGCAGCAGGCGAAAATGCTTGCAATTTTAAGAGAACTAAAGAAGAATCTGCAGGTGATTTAAAGGAATTTGTTATGGAAATTGTAAGAGAAAAAATCAATGCTGTTGCGGTCTTAAATTTACAAGGACGCTTAAATATCGCAAGTGCGCCGGATCTTGAAACCGCATTTGCAGAGCTTAGCAAAGCCGGAGAGAAAAAAATCTTGGTTGATTGCAGAGAGCTTGAATACATCAGCTCTGCAGGCTTGCGTGTTTTGCTTGCTGCTGTAAAAGTTCAAAAGAAGGATTTGGGCATAGTTGCTCTTTCTGCTTTGTCGGCAAATGTGAAACAGGTTTTTGAAATTTCAGGTTTTACAAGTATATTCCCAATTTATGCTTCTAAAGAAGACGCAATAGCGGCAATGTAAAAAATTTTATGTGCAAAAAAATACTTTCTGTAATTTTTTTGGCGATATTTTCGCTTTCATTATTTGGGCAGGCGGCATCTGAAAAGTTTTTCATGTCGGCCACAAAAAAGGCCGCAATGGACGATTATACTGCCGCAATGCAAGATATCAATAAAGCAATATCTGCAGCACCCAAATCTGCAAAACTCTACTTCACAAGGGGCATGATAAGCTATGCAATGGGCAATAAATCTACTGCAGATGAAGATTTTAAAAAAGTTATCGCCTTTCCTGCGCCTACTGCTGACGACCTTCGTATTAGGGCAATGGCGCACACAAGGCTACGTGATCATGAAGCCAGAGATGCTGACTTAAAAGCAATTTTGGATATAGAACCAAAAAATGCTGCAGACTATTTTGCTAGGGCAATAGCTCTTGTTGGCTTAAGAAAATATCGTGAAGCCGCCGAAACTTGCGATTCTCTTATAGAAAAATCTCCAAAATTCACTAAAGCTTATCTATTGCGTGGCTCTCTTTATGACAAACGTCTAAATCAAAAAGACGATGCAATAGCAGACTATAAAAAGGCGCTTGAGCTAGACCCTCAAAACGCAGAAACTATGGTTCTGATAGGCGAAGTTTATCTTGAAGAAGAAAAATTTGATGACGCAGCCAAATATTTTGAAGACGCTCTTAAAATATTTCCTGATACCAAAAGAGTTCAGCGCCTGCTAGAAGACGCAAAAGCCCACAAGAAAAGAAAGAATAAATAGTACTTAAAAGTTTTCTCTAAAATCTAAAATTAAAAAACCTCTAAGGGCAAATGTGTCTTAGAGGTTTTGTTTTCGAACCTTCGGGTTCATCCTTCGCCCTCACACGGGCAAAAAAATAGGCGTCTTGCGACGCCTTATTTTCTTGGTGGGGGTCGGATTCGAACCGACGAACATCTACGATGAACGGATTTACAGTCCGCGCCCTTTAGCCACTTGGATACCCAACCGTAGAAAATTTAAACAACCTAAGCTACTAAACTGATTCTATTTATCAAGCTTTTTTTTGATTTATTTTCTCTTAATAAAATCAAAGGCCCCGCATTTGTTTAGGAGGCTTATTTTAGAGAATCTTCCCCGTATTGATTTGGACCTTCTGTTCCCTTTATGAAATAAATCAAAATGAGAAACCAAATATTTCCAATAATTGGAACTAATGATATAAATATCCACCAGCCGCTTTTGTCTTGGTCGTGCAGACGTTTTATTATTAGTGCAAATAAAATCCATAGCAGCATTGGCACCATACAAAGAAGCACTGCTGTAACAAAAACTCCAGCTGCAAATTCGGTATAAGGAGAAGTGTTCTCGGCTAATTTCAAAATTGATCCCAATGCTCCAACTGCTAAAACGCATATTAGTTTTAACGATAGAGATGTCAAAATGTAATCTAGTCTGCCAATGCGTCCATTCAAACTAAACAATAAATAGAGCATACTCATCATCTTCTTCTAATCTAAATTTAATTTTGCGCCTTTTTTAGCTTCAACAAATTCTATAAGAAGTTTATTTGCGTCCATCACCCAAGCAATTTTTCTGCCCTCAAATGCCTTTGCGGGCGTTGGTTCTGCGATAACAAAAAAGTTTTCATCTCTGAATTTTTTAAGAGCTTCTTTAATGTCATCCACCTGATAGCAAATATGATGAAATTTTACGCCTGCTTTTAAAGCCTTTGAAAGTTTGCTGTTTTCACCATCTGGGCAGACAAGTTCAAGATAGGGCATGCCTTCTTCCAGCTGCAAAAATTGTACGTATGCAGTTTGAACTTCGTCGTGAATTTTTTCAGACGCCAATTTATAGCCGCAGGTTTTGCAAAAAACTTCTGCCGACTTTTCAATATTGTCTGTTAAAATTCCTGTGTGATGAAGTTTCATTTCTTATTTATAAAAGTTTTTAAAGGCTTAAAATTTTCAAGATTCAAAGAAAAAAGATTTTTATTTTCTGCATTTTCTAATTTTTCAAAGCCCAAACTTGTGTAAAGGTCTTTTACAATTTCATTCTTTTTTGTTGGGATATATTCACCCAGAAAGCGTTTGAATCCAAGTTTTTTTGCAAGGCATACTGTTTCATTTAATACAAAATTTTCTAGCCCGCGTTGAAAGACTCTGCAACTTAAAAACCAAGATTCTATAAAGCAGTCTGTGTCTGAAATCTTTTTTAGGATGATTGTGCTTACAAGTCCGCTTTCCCCAAAATTATCTGAAAGTGCAAACGCCAAGCATCTATAATTTTTATCTTCAGAAATTTTTTGCAGGTCGCTTTCAGAGTACCTAACAGTGCGTAAATTAAACTGATTTGAGCGCATTGAAAGCTCTGCAATGCGTGGGATATTGAACGCATTAAGTTCTGAGACAATTGTCTGCATATTTAGGCTCTGCAAAAAATCATCTGTATTTGCAAAAGTTTTTTGAGCTGTGCTACGCTGCGCTTCTGCCTGATATTGCTCTGTGCGATTTTCAGCGCTAATTGAATTTGTTTCAAAAAGATTTAAGCTGCATAGATAGTCAAGATATTCGGCAGGGTCGGAAGGCAGTGTGGGCACTGTAAGCTCAGGAATACTTTGTTTTATAAGTTCACGTTCAAATGTGCTGTCGTCCAAAAATACCATTGAGTCATAGCTTATGTTTAAGGTTTTTTGTATTTCTATGATATTTTCGGGCTTTGTTTTCCAGTTTGCTTTGAAGGCTGCAAAGTCGCTAAGGCGCAAAATCATATTGGGGTGTTTTTCAAACACTTCTTTTGCAGCGTCTTCATTGTTTTTGCTGCAAACTGCAAGCAGTATGCCCCTTTGCTTTAATTTTTTGCACCAAAGCTGAAATTCAAAAAATGCTTTGCCAATACCAAGCCCTGAGCCTATTTCAATATTTTCTAAGCCATCATCGCCAAGAATTCCGCCCCAAAGAACATTGTCTAAGTCTAGCACCAAGCATTTTTTTAATTTCCCTATTTGAGCAGATATTATTGAAACTGTTTTTTCTGCGATTTGCGCAAAAGTATCCGGCGTAAATACAATATCTGTGCTTGTGTAAATGTTTGATTTAAAAATATTTTCTCTGCCAAAAGTATTTTGAATAGAGGAAATATCGCAAACATTAAGCCTTGCATTTGTGCGCGCCAGCTCCATTAAATTGAAATTCAATTTCCTTAGCTGATACAAGAAAGAGTTTTCCGTTTTATTTGCAAATGAGCCAAAAACCGAATCGTCAATTTCTGCATAATTGCAGCAAATAATTTTTGTGTTTGGAAAAATATTTAAGACAGAGCTTACAAAATCTGTGCGTTTTTGTGCCAATAAAATTTGTTCTTTAGCGTCTAATTTTGCGTGTTCTATTAAAAGTTTTTGACTGCTTTGAAAGAGCATTAAATACTCTGGCGCAAATTGATGAAGCGCACTGGATGTATTTAAAACTTCTGCTTCAATCTGATTATAAGGCGCTTCAAACAAATCTAAGTTTATATTATTAGATACGGCTTTACCAAGAAGCGCTGTGGAAAGCAACTGGCTTGCGGTATCGCCAAGAAGCGCTAACTTAAGAGCCTTACCTTCAACTTTGGCTGCAGTTTTTGCAAGGCGTTTTAACTCAGTGAATGATTCAAGCATAAAATG
This sequence comes from Opitutales bacterium, assembly GCA_031547315.1. Taxonomy (GTDB): domain Bacteria; phylum Verrucomicrobiota; class Verrucomicrobiia; order Opitutales; family Intestinicryptomonadaceae; genus Intestinicryptomonas. The sequence continues at coordinate 1,658 of JAVBSE010000216.1, read as the reverse complement.
TTTTTACTGCTATAATACTGGCAAGAGAGGTATTATAGGTCAATTCTTAAGTGCTTAAAATTCTTTAAATATGCAATTGGGATAGCGCTCAAGTAAATGATTTTTTATGTAATTTGCAGATTCTTCCGCCAAAATTTTATCAGTGTCAGGAAAATTATTAAAGGCAAGCATTTGCAAATCTAAGCCTCTAGAAAAACACATATCTATGCTTAAAATTGCGTGGTTTATACTACCAAGTTTTGATGACGCAACAAGAATTAGCGGGAGATTTTTTTCTGCAATAAAGTCTATAATAAGGTAGTCGCTGCGTAGGGGAACGCAAAGCCCGCCGGCGCCTTCAATAAAAATTTTGTCGTACTTAGATTGCAATTTTTTTGTGCAGCCAAAAATTTTATTTTCATCAATTTGAACTTTTTCTAATTTTGCTGCAAGGTGCGGAGACGCAGGATATTTAAAAACATAAGGGCAGCTTGTGCCATCCAAATCTTCAGGCAAAGTTTGAATTCCCATTGTTTTTCTGTGTGCTAAAATGTCTTCAGAAATTCCTTCGCAGCCAGTTTGAACTAGCTTTTGCGTAATAACACTAAAGCCTTCTGCCAGCGCATTTTTTGCAAGCAGCCCTGTTACGTGGGTCTTGCCGCAGCTAGTATCTGTGCCGCTTACAAAGTAGATGCTCATTATGACAAACTATTTTTACCTTTGTATTCTGCCACAAAATAAATTGGGCGGTATGTCAAAGAAACACCCTTGCCTGAAGGAAAAAATTCTGAGTACTGGCGTGAAAAATTCTTCAATTTTTGAGGTGTCCAAAATTCTGAAAAACTGCCGCCAACACCTGTCTCACGCAAATGCCTTAGCACTGCCATAGGAGTTTCAAATTCTAATTTTATTGTTTCTGCTTCGGAACAAAGTATTTCAAAACCCGCTCTTGCAAGCATTGATTCTAAGCCAACTATGCCAACGTAATTTAAGCCCTTGCCTGCAAGCGAGCGTATTTCACGCAAATTTTCCGGCAAAAATGTAGAGAAGGCCAAAATTGAGCCAGGCTTGCAAAGCGCTGCAAGTTTTAGTAAAAATGTGTCTAATTCTTCCATCCACTGAAAGCAAGATGCAGACACAATTAAATCCATATCAGGTGGGAAGTCTTGGATTTGCGCATCGCCGTGGATGAAGGCGGGAATTGTGTCTAAAATATTTTTTGTATAGTTTAGGGCGTCTGCGCTAAGGTCGTTTAAATGCCAACGTTTATGCCCCAATTTTTTTGCAAGAGCCTTTGTAAGAAAACCAGTACCAACGCCAATTTCAAGCACGTTTTTGACTTTGCTTTCATCCAGTCTTTTAAGCAAAAGTTTTGCAAGATGATTTGCGATTTTCTTTTGGACGTCGGCTTCTTTGTCGTAACTGTCGAAGGATTTTCCAAAAGACTTTGCAATGTTGTGCGTATTTATTATTACACGTGCAAAACCATCAGCAAAGATTGAAAGGGGAAAATGTTCGCCGGAAATAATTTCTAGTTTTTTGCCCCAAGCGTTTTCCATTGCTTTTAGCGAAAATATTTTGTCATTTCTGGCAGCGATAGCTCTTGTCCAATTTTCGGGCTTTCCTGAAAATTGTTTGAAGGCTTTGCCAAGATTTTTTAGTTCTTCTTTTTCTTCCTC